>CATYHY010000088.1 GCA_958407085.1 uncultured Collinsella sp.
TATGGCGGCATCCCATGGATTCGAACCTCGGTCGAGGCGCGAGCGTGAAGCGGACGCGGAGCGTCCGTAGCGAGCGGGCGAGCGCGCCGGCAGGCGGGCGAAGCCGGCGCGGATCCGCGAAGCGGATGCGCGGAATCCTATACGCCGCACCAATCGAACTTGAAGCCTCCGGCGACGGGGGCTTTTCTTTTATGGCGGCATCCCATGGATTCGAACCTCGGTCGAGGCGCGAGCGTGAAGCGGACTATTTCTTATCGACTCGTGTAAGATTCCGAGTAGGTGTCGCGGCCCATCCGCGACCGCTCCTTCTCTAGACGACCGATCAGGGTGATATTTCGTGGCAGAGCGTCCGACATACAAGCTCAGGTTTCTCGACCCCAAAAAGCGTTTTCCATCGATACCCGAGCAGCCTGCGGGGCGCTCGTATGGTGTTGTCTGGAAAGTCTTTGGCGAGGATCCTAAAGAGTCATGCTATGTCGTCGAATTCGTCGGCAAAAGCCATATATCGCTCTTGGGCTACGTGAGCGTGTCGGGCAAGGTTTATAAGGTCGACCGCCCTGTTCGGGAAGTACCGTTGCCCGAGGACCCTGACATGGAGCTGGTCCTTCACGAGTCCGATTCCAGTATTGGCGAGATTATGGTGAGGGAAGCCAACGGTGCAATGCGCGCGTGCGCGCAAACTGCCGGTTCTCCCGAAGGCTCCATGCGCGAGCAGTCCGACCACGAGACATGGAATTCGACTCGCGCCCTTCCTTACGGCGAGTTCATGGCTTCGATGTTCTTGCGCTACGTGATATTTGCCAACTCCGAAAGCGCTATTGCGAACACGGCGGGCGTCGACGGTCTCGATGCAGACATGCAAAACGTTGTTGACAAGATCAAACTCGTAAAGTTGCCCGAGCCGGTCGAGGTGTTTTTGGGCTTTGACACGGCACCGCTCCCCGATGCTATCGAGACGCTGCTTTACCGTGTTGACCATGCCGAGAATCCGAGCGGTATCGAGCGTTATGCCGCCGCCCTTATGAGCGAGATCGACTTGCCCCGCCTGCGCACCATTGCTGCCAAGTCCGAAATGAGCCTAGCGCGCATCGACCGCTCAAAGCTGTTCTATCTCAATTTTGATCGTAGCCTGCTGGACCAGGATGAGATTGACATGCTGCTTGCCATCGAGTGCTGTCTCAATCGCCTCTCCGGCATCCTTGAGCGCATCGGGGCCGGATTGGTCCCTGCGGCATCCTCGCCGAGCCTTGAGGGCTGCGCGCTCTTTGACGCGTGGCATATCGCCAAGACGACTAACGATGTTCCTCGACTGCTTGATACGGCCTCGAGCGACAACCCGTGGGGCAAACCGGGAACGGTGGCTTGCCAGTCGGGCGGTGAGTGGGACGTGCGCACCCGCTTCGCGCGTATCGTCGAGGCGCTCAACGTGGTCACACGGCTCGACTATACCTATCGGGCAAACGTTGCCGAGGGGATTATGCTCGTTCGGTTTGGGCGCTCTGTCGTGGATGCCATGCCGCAACGTGAATACGACGCTCAGGACGACGTCTGGCGCGAGTTGGACGAGGACGCGCGTGCGATTTGGGCTGCGGAGCACGACGCGCGCGTGGCGCTTACGCTTGCGGCGGCGTGTTTTGCCGCAGGTGCCTGCATTGCGCGCTGCTATGTTCAGATTGCGGCTCCCGACGGCGAGCGGGGCGAGCGCGTCATTGCAACATATTCCTTTGGACGTGCGGCCTATCTGGCCAATTGCGTGCCTGTCGCTAAGGATCTTGAGAGCATGGATATGGACGATATGCCGTGCAAGCGCATGCTTGAGGCATATGAGTCGGACGCGCCGGATGCGATTGAGCCTGCGGAGGTTCACGCTCGCCCGCGTGACGACCACCGTTCGCTGCCGCCGGCGTTGCGCGACCTGCTGCTTGCCGATACGGCTGATGAGCTCGAGGTCATGGAGATGGACGATGACCCGTATGTGGCGCGCGTCGTTGAGTTGCGCGAGCAGGCAAAAGTTGACCGTGCAAGTGCGTTCGAGGGTTTCTCCCGTCTTGTTGAGGAACTGGAGGCTAAGTGCGCCGTTGCCGAGCTTTTGGCAACGGGTCCGGTCCAGACGCAGTTTTGCGACAACCAGTTGGTGCGTATGGTGCTGCCGGTAATGGAGGAAGATCGCTCGGTGCGCATCCTGCGCGCTCCCGACGCGCTCTACTTTGCTCAGCACGAGATCTGCAGTTATTACGCCGATCAGGAGGATTTTGAACGGGCGTTACCCGAGGTGCGTCGCCTTTACGATTTGGCACGCTCGTCCATGCAGTCGCATTTTGCGCTCATCAATGTGTTGGCGCGCCTGGAGCGCTTTGACGAGATCATCGAGGTGGCGCGCCACGGCCTGCGCATCGCCAGTGACCGTTCCGCAATCGGTTATCTGTTCTATCGTCTGGCGTTTGCCTATTGGAACTGCGACCAGCTCGAGCTCGCGTTGGCGTGCTACCGCCTCGTGCCGCGCGGTGAGGAGTCGGGTGGCAGCGCGCTGGAGGAAATGCAGGGCCTTATGAATGAGATGGGTGTCAATGAGCCTCCGACGTTTGAGGAGGCCGTCGAGACCATCCGCAAGGCTGGGCTTGAATTGCCGCCTGTGCCTGCGGTGACCAATCAGCTTGCGGATGCCGCCGTGCAGCTGGTCGATAACGGCTTCTTTTTCCTAGCGCGCGTCTGCATCTTCCAAATGTGGCGCACCATGGGCAACGATGAGCTCGGCTCCCTCAGTCGCTCGCTGGGGTAGGGGCGAAAACTGCAAGGAGGAAAGGCTGCTAGGCAATTAGAAATTCCCTCTTGCCCATCTTAGGCTGTTTGGTTACTATAGAACGGCTGTTACGGAGAGCTGACCGAGAGGCCGAAGGTGCTCGCCTGCTAAGCGAGTATGCCCCAAAAGGGCATCTGGGGTTCGAATCCCCAGCTCTCCGCCAGTACGAATTTGAAGAAGGGCTCCGTAAGGGGCCCTTTTTGGTATGGAGAACGTTAGCTGGGGATTCGAACCCGAGAGGGCACGGGCGTTAAGCAAACGCGAAAGCGTTTGTAGCCCGTGGGCGAAAAGCCGCCAGGCTTTGAAGCCGGAGGGCATGCGCAGCATGCCCGGATATCCCCAGCTCTCCGCCAGTACGAATTTGAAGAAGGGTCCCATTTGGGGCCCTTTTTTGTGCGGAGAAAGGAGGCTGGGGATTCGAACCCTCAAAATTGAGGCGCCCCGTTGGACGCCTCATTTGGTTCGATGTGATATCGCTCCGGCCCTACGCCTTGGGCGCCTTGGCTACGGTCTCGCTCTCGGCTGTGAGCGGACGGTTGTCGATGCGGCGACTCAGGCGGTCGAGCTTTACCAGTAGCCACTCGATGGGGTTTGGCCCCGAGCCTTCCTCGTCGGCAACCAAATCCACGACGGCAATCTTGGTGCCGTCCTGCTTGAGCGTCACACTGCCTACCTTGTCGCCCACATGCACCGTGCCCGAAAGGTCATCGTAGCTAACCTTCTCGGTCACCTCACCGGCGAGTGAGAACACGGTTGTCTGCGCGGCGGGATCGGCGAGCGTGGCGTCGATTGTCTTGTCCGTCCAGTCGGTCTGGCCAATGCGCGCCATTAAGGGGTTGCCGTTGGTGGTCTTCTCCTGCGTATTGGCGATTGCGACCGTAACTTTGTGGCCGTAGTACCAGTTGGCAAGGGTTGCCGTATCGGCAAAGCGCTGGTCGTTGGTGGCGGAGTTCAAAACCACGGTGTATACCTCGTCGCCATCGCGATCGTAGCCGCTCGTAAAGCAATAGCCCGCGTCGTCGGTGGTGCCGGTCTTGCCGCCAATGTTGCCGTCCTGACCGAGCAAAATGTTGTGCGTATCCATGGAATGCGAGTGGTCGGAGCCGTCGGCGCCCATAACCTCGATCCAGGAGTCCTCGCTCGCCACGACCTTGCGGAACGTGTCGTTTTTCATAGCCTTCTGCATCATGAGCGCTACGTCATGTGCGGTCGAGTGCATATCGCCGGCCCACTCGTCAAAATCCAGGCCGTGAGGATTCTCAAAGACCGTACCGGTGCAGCCGAGCTTTTTAGCGCGTTCGTTCATGGCCTTCACAAAGGTGGCTTCGGCGTCGTTGGTCTTGGGGTCGATCTTTTTGCCTACGTACTCGGCAAGTGCGATGGCGGCATCGTTGCCCGAGGGGATCATCAGGCCGCGCAGGGCCTGCTCCACCGTGAGCTCGTCGCCTTCGAGTAAGCCGGCGGTCGAGTTTCCTACGGTGGCGGCAGCATTGCTCACCGTGATCTTCTCGTCCATTTTGCAGTTTTCGACGGTCAGGATCGCAGTCATCACCTTGGTGATCGAGGCGATCTTGACCTGATCATCGGCGCTGCGGGCGTAGTAGATGGTGCCGTTTTTCCCCATGACAACGGCATTGGTGGCCTCGATATCGGGGAGGTTTTCGGCCGTAATACCGCGCGCATCGGCGGTTTTGCCGCAAACGTCGTCAGTTGTAAGCACTTGGGCGCCGGCGACCGTTGGCGCGCCGGCAACAAGGGCGACGGCACAGATAAAGCCGGCGGCAAGCTGGGCAGAGCGCTTTGCAAAAGAGGTGAAGGGCTTCACGGATTTCGCTTTCGACGGGGTGGTCTCTTCTGGCACTAGAGTATATCGTTTGCCGGCGGTGGCGAGC
Organism: uncultured Collinsella sp.; assembly: GCA_958407085.1. Classification (GTDB taxonomy): domain Bacteria; phylum Actinomycetota; class Coriobacteriia; order Coriobacteriales; family Coriobacteriaceae; genus Collinsella. Next base: position 4,693 of record CATYHY010000088.1, read on the forward strand.
GTCGAGCACGTGCATGGCCTGTATCTGTGCCCGAACGGACATGTGGGTGCTTAAGGTCGACTTAATCGCCCGCGCTTGTTGTGTGTGGCGAGCGCCCCCTCGGGCATAATGGAGCGCGAGAGGAGCACGCATGAACGAGCGCATTTTGGTGGTCGACGACGAGAAAGCCATCGCCGACCTGGTGGGTATCTACCTTACAAAAGAAGGCTTTGATGTTCAGATTGCCTATAGCGGGGCCGACGCGGCCAAAGCAATCTTGGAGCAAGAGTTTGATCTGGCGCTGCTAGATGTCATGCTGCCTGATATCGATGGCTTTGAACTCCTGCGCACGATTCGTGCCAGCCACACCTATCCCGTGATTATGCTGACGGCTCGCGATGCCCAGCAGGATAAGATTGGGGGCCTTTCGCTCGGTGCGGACGATTACGTGGTCAAGCCGTTCCGTCCGTTGGAACTTGTCGCGCGCGTACACGCCCAGCTTCGCCGCTATACCAGCTACGGTAGCCGAGCGCAGGTGGCTGAGTCTCCGGTCATTCAGCTCGACGGTCTCGAGATCAACCGCGACGCTCGTGCCGTGACCGTGGACGGGGCGCCGGTGCGTCTTACGCCTATCGAGTATTCCATCTTGCTGTATCTGGTTGAGCATCGCGGCAGCGTGGTGGCCGTAGAGGACCTGTTCCGCGCGGTGTGGAACGTGGACTTTATGCCCGGCTCCAACAATACGGTGATGGTGCACATCCGCCACCTGCGCGAAAAGATTGGCGACGACGCCCAAAAACCGCGCTTTATCAAAAACGTCTGGGGCGTCGGCTACATCATCGAATAACGCTTTTCGCTTGTGAGGATCTTGATATGACAAAAGACGATAGGCAAGCGTTCGAGGTGCCCGATCGACTCTTTGAATACGTGAGGGCGGTCGTCGACAATCGCGCGCTCGCGACGGTACTGCTCTTTTTGCTGAGCCTGCTGCTGGTCGGCATCGACAACATCGCTGGCATTTTGGCAGTTTTGCTTATCGGGTTTTTGCTGATCGATCGATTCGAAATCGTGCGCCGTTGCGTGGTGATCGGCGGTGCCGCGTGGGTAATCACGCTGGCGATCGGTGCCATGGCTCTTGGCGGCATTGCCGAGCCGGTGTTCTTTGACGCTGGCTTTGTATTCAACATGCTTGGCTTTATCCTGGCGCTTGCCGTGTGTGTCTTATTCTTTTGTGGCCGAGCGCTGTATTACCAAGGCTACGATCAGGGGGAACAGTATGCCGATCGCGTGCTTGCGGCCCGTATTCAGGACCGCCTGATCGATCATCCCGACGTCTGGGATAACATCGACGGCGACTTCCTGGAGGTCGAGGGCGCGCTCAACCGCGTGCGCGATCGCGAGCGTAAGGTGCAGCAGGCCCTACGCGACG
>CATYHY010000089.1 GCA_958407085.1 uncultured Collinsella sp.
AGCTGCTTGGTGAGCACCAGGCGGCCGAGCATGGCGAAGCCCATGGCAGGCAGGAAGTTGGCGGCAACGCCAAAGCCAGCAAGGACAAAGGGCGGGATGAAGTCGAGCAGGCCCTGGATGGCGTCAGCACCCAGATAGAACGACAGCGAGCACAGCAGGAACGCCATGATGATACCGGTCAAACCGATCAGGAAGTGCATCGCATAGACACCCTTAAGGTTGCCCTGGCCGGAGAAGACATCAGCGCGGTCAACCAGAATCGGCAGGGCGGCGTTGAGGATGTTCTTGATGGCAAGGCACAGCGTGGCGATGGGCATGGCGAGCGCGATGGCTGCCTCGGTGCTCTGGCCCAGCTGGATAGCGAAGGCGCAGGCGAGCACGCCGCCGATCGTCTCATCAGGCGGCACGTAGGCGCCGATGGAGATCGAGCCCATGAACAGCAGCTCCAGACTCGCACCGATCGCGAGGCCGGACTGCAGGTCCCCCAGCACCAGGCCCACGAGCGGGCACAGGACGATGGGGCGGAACGCATAGAGCGTACCGAGCTGGCAGTCGAACTTACCAAATGCGGCGATAAGTCCGATGAGGATTGCTTGGGTAAGCATATATCCCCCTTTCCTAATAGGACACTACGAAGAGCTCAGACTCTTCGAAATTGAACGCCTAGAGCACGCTGGCGCAGTCGACCTTGGGGTCGTCGGCCAGGGGTCGAATCTCGACCTCGACGCCACGATCCAGCATCTCGCGCACATCGGCTTCCTCGGCCGCGGTCAGGAAGACCTGACGAGAGACCTGACGAGCATCGGGACGCTTCTCGTCCTTTGGCTTGGTGTTGCCCAGGTTGACCGACTTGATCTGCGGGCAGCCCTCAACAAGCTGCTTTGCCTCAGCAATAGTGGCGACACAGATGATCATCTTGTACTTGTCGGTCACGCCCGAGTTGATAGCTTCGATTGCATGCTCCATATCTTTGATGACGAGCTTGCAGCCGGCAGGCTTGCCCATCTTGAGCGTCGTCTTCCACACCGGGTCGTTAGCGACCTTATCGCCCACGCAGAAGATGCAGTTGGAGCCAAGGCCCTGAACCCAGGAAACTGCGACCTGGCCATGAAGCAGGCGATGGTCAACGCGAAGTAGCTGAATCATAATGTGACCCCCCAAAGGTCTTGTGCCGTCTTACGGCGTGTCAGTAGGTGCTGCGGATTAGAACTCTTCTTCCTCGTCGTCATCGACCAAAAGATCGTTGACAAACTTCACGCGCGTATCGTCCGCAGCGACGATGGCGCGAATCGTCTCCTCAACCGGCGCCGACTCGTCAGAGAACAGCAACTGGATGAGGAGAGGAAGGTTCATGTTGGTAACGAGGTACGTGCGGGGACGCGTCTGGACGATCTTGGTGAACTCGTTGTTGACGCTGCCGCCAAAGAGGTCGGTGCAGACAACGACATCATCGTCAGCAGACATGCCTGCCAGCAGTTTTTGGGCCTCCTCGGCCACGTCCATGCGGCCATCGACGAACATCGAAAGATCGTGGACGTTGTCGCGAGCGCCCGAGAGCAGCTCGACGCTCTCCTTGATGCCGGTAGCGAAGTGCGCATGGCTGGCGATGATGTACTGTCTCATTCTGTGTTCCTCTCAATAGCCCGGCACGTTCCCGCACCCGTTTTCTTTAGTAGTCGAACTGGTGATAGTAGCGACGATACTTGAGGTTGTGCTTGGTGACCGTCTCGTAGTAGCGAGCCAGGCGGTCGGTAACGAGCACCGTCAGAATCCACGGAGACACGATGACGCGGAACTCGTCGTCAAGGCCGGGGATCGCGAACTCGGCGGTGTCGATGATGTTGATGTCGGTGTCGCCGGTCACGCCGCGGGTCAGGAAGGCGCGGACGCGCTCGTCGAGCTTGCGGTTCTCGTCCTCGCCCATGAACAGGAAGACCGGGACGCCGGGCTCCACGAGCTCGAGGGTGCCGTGGAAGAAGTCGGCCGAGGTGATGTAGCGGGTGCGCTTCCACTGCATCTCCTCCAGGATGCACATCGAGAACAGGATGGTCTCGCCCCACAGGGCGCCGGAGCCGATGAACATGGTGTAGGGGGCCAGGGCGTACTTCTTGGCGAGCTCCTCGGCGCGCGGCTCGAAGCTCTTGCGGATGTCGACCAGGTGGGTCCAAACGTCCTTGGTCTGCTCGATGAACTTATCGAACTGCGGGAAGCAGCCACGGCGGTTGAGCAGGCGCAGGCCGAAGCAGTCGGCGAGGTAGTAGCCCATCTCGCAGCCGCCGTTACCATGATCGGAAGCCATCTTGACGCAATTCTCGGCGCCGACAGCCTGGCCGATGGGGCCCTCGGGCTTGGTCATGGCGTAGACGCGAATGCCCTTTTCCTTCATCTTCTTGACGGCCTCGAGGACCTCGGGGGTGGTGCCGGACTCGGAGGCGGTGAGCACGACGGACTTCTCGGTCATGCGCTTGTGGCCCATGACGTTCCACTCGGCGGCGTGGATCAGGTAGACCTCGAGGTCGCGGTCGCCGAACTTGTTCATGAGGTACTCGAGCTGCATGAGCTCGTCCCAGGTGCCGCCGACGCCCATCAGGAACACGGCGTCGTAGCCCTCGTCGGCAACCTTGTCGGCGAGCGCGGTCATCTTCTTGCCGGTCTCGTAGAGCGCCTTGCCGTCCTCGAGATAGCCCTCCTGGTCGAAATGCATGATCTCGATCTTCTCGGTTTCCTTCATTTGTCTCTCCTTTCTGGGGTTGTTTCCACATCCCCCATGCCAACGGGCATCAAAACCCGCTTACATTCCGTAACACTCGGCCGCTTTGGCCTTAAGCGCATTGACTGACTCTTCGTAGCCCTCCGCCTTGACCTCCATTTGCTTGGAGACAGCATCGAGATACGGGTGAACGTCCCATGACTTCAGACGCTCGGCGATTATTGCCGCAATCGTCTGGAAGAACACGAGATTGGGAATTGCACTGAGCAGCGGAGCCACCTGAGGCACCACAACCTCGTGAGCCCTACCCTTGGGATGGGCCGTGAGCAGCACCGTTTTTGCCGTAACGTTCGATAGCGCATCGGCGATATTCGCAAGACGCTCCGACCCCTGCGGATCGTCGACAATAAACACCAGGTAGCCCGGAACAATCTGCATCTCGGGACCGTGGACGAACTCCTCGCCTTCGTGATGCATGGCAGGAATCTTGATGGTCTCGCTCAGTTTGAGCGCCGCCTCCTCGGCAACACCGTAGTTGGGGCCGTTGCCGACGACCATAGCGGGCGTGTGCTCAGAAAGCTCGAGCATGTGGTCTTGGACATATGCCTCGGCGGTCTTGCACATCACGGCATTAGCCTGGATAGCCTCGCGCAGGCCATCAAGACGCTGAGCAACGCCCTTGGCGTCAATCGTTCCGCGCGCCTGACCGCCGTAAATACCAAAGAGCACCAGGTACTCAACGAGAACCTCGACGCCCAGAGTCACAAAGTCCACCGACTCGACACCCACACCGTAGTCAAGAACGATGTCGGCGTGTTCCTTGATGGGTGCCTCGACGTTTGCCGTGAGCGCAACTGCAGCCATATCGTGTGCGCGCATGTAATCAAGAGCCGCGATCGTATTGGTCGAATAGCCACTCTGCGAAACGGCAATGTTGAGCGCATGCTGTGGATAGGTGTGTTCAAAATCGACGAAGGCCTCGGGCGTCACAACGGACACCTGCATCTGCAGCGTATCTTGCAGGAAATCGCGGGTGCAATCCGCAGCATGGCGCGACGAACCCGAAGCAACGATGCGCAGTGCGTCAAAAGAACCGGACTGGAAAATATCAACGAGCTGCGCTACCAGCTCAGACGAACGCTCGAGGTTCTCCCCCATACGCACATGGGCAAGCTGAACGTAATCGAGCATCTTCATCGTCTCACCTCGTTACAAATCATTAGTATTTGATACCGATCACAGTTACAGGTTACGGCTTTTTGATACCTCTTTGTCGATTAATTTATCCCCTTCGGCGAACGGTCGATTTTGAGCCATGTAAGGTTGTATATACAGTCGGTCAAATTGCCCAAACAGACCGGCTGTTACCGCGCGCGATGCAAAGCCCCAGCTAGTACGTATAGGTGTAGCCGCCCGTATCGCCACGATTGAAGGACTTTACATACTCGATAGCCTGACCGCTCGCGTCATAGCTCACGCATTCCAAAAGCAAAACAAGATCGCCCTGTTCCAGTCCAAGGAGGCCGGCATCTCGTGCGCCCAGTGCCTCGATATCGAGCTTTTCCTGTGCCATGACTGGCTTTCGGCCCAGCATCTCATAGGTCTCGTACAAACTGAAGACCGACACGTCAATATCTTCGATGGTTGGGAACAGCAGGCAGGGAATCAGCGCCGTCTCAATCGATACGGGGCTACCGTTTATGCAGTTCAGGCGTCGAACGGAATAGAGCAGGTCGTCCTCGGCGATGCCAAACAGGTCGGCGTAATATGGCCCCGCATAACGCTTGGAACGCGCGAGAATACGGACGGACGGCTCGCCGCCCGAAGCACGGACCGATTCACGGAAACCGACCGTGCGTTCAAAAAAAGCAGGTACTTTCTGCGCCACAAAGGCACCTTTTCCCCGAACACGGCGAATCTGCCCGCGTCGAACCAGCTCATCGACAGCGCTTCGGATGGTCAAGCGTGTCGTACCAAATTCCTCGGCGAGGTCTTTTTCGGACGGAATCATGGAACCCGTGGGATATGCACCGCGCTCGATACGTTCCTCGATGCAGCGTCGAATGCGCATATAAACCGGGGTGGCATCTACTGTTTCAGCCATTGTTCACCTGCCACGCTCCTCATGCCGTTCTCTTCGCCGTTATCGGCAAAGCGGAACTTTGTGGGCAAAATCACCGATTTGCAATGCTCCACAAAACGCATGTCCTTATCAAATTCGATCGAGCTCTCATAGAACACCGGCGTTCCCTCTTCTTGCTGGAGCAGCTCGGCCTCTTCGAAGTTCAAACGCGAGATGGAGATATGCTCACGTCCATGCTCAACGCGCACGCCACCTTCTTTGAGCAAGACATCGTAAAGGCTCTCACACTCAAAATCGTGCTCGGGAAGCGATGGGCACAGGGACAGGTTAACGTGAGCGGTCTCGATTGACGCCGGCTCGCCCTCAATAAGTCGAACGCGCTGCATGCGGAGCAAGGGAGCGCCTACAGCCACCCCAAGCTTGTCGGCAAGCGCCTCATCCGCCTCGATGGTCCCGGTGGAAACCAGACGAGAAGAGGGGTGCAGGCCGGCAGTCCGCACAGCATCGGAAAAGTTATACGTTTCCTGGAAGATGTTCAGCGGCTTGGGAGGACACACATACGTGCCCGATCCGCGACGGCTCTCGAGCGTTCCACACGAGATAAGCCGCGTGATACCGGCACGCAACGCCGTACGCGAAACGCCAATCTCTTCGCACAGCACGCGCTCGGCCGGCAGGCGATCGCCGCCGGCAAGCTGATGGTGCTGGATATACCAAAGAATTCCCTCAACAGCATGATCTTTGGGGGGAATTGCATAAGATTCGCCTGCCATTGCACAGACTCCTCATTCAGAAACGTATGCCGCCAAAATTAGGCCAGCCCTCCCATGGCATCAAATTCTGCCTTGATCTTCTCGGCGACATTCCGATACGACTTATATAGACTTGAATCGCGTTTGACTTCGTCGGTCATAACGGGAATCTCTAATTTGGAAACCTCGTCTTTTCCCGTCTGAACCGCCACAACAACGCCCATACCAAGACACATATTACGCTTGGCAGCATTTATTTTTGCTGCCTTGGCAGGATTTGCCAGGATACGCTGGGCAAATTCCTGTTTAGAGACCGCTTCTTCGGCCTCCGGATCGCCCGCCTCGGCCACTTCGCACTGCAACACGTCCGCATAGTCAAAAATCTTCGGCTCGCCGCCGCGCTGATGTACGGCCCATTTGCGATGCGTGGCATCCTGGTAGATAGCCGGCAAAAACGTAAACCGCGGCGGGTCCAAAATCGTATCCGTGATGGTAAACACATCGGGATCAAAGGCATCCTGCG
>CATYHY010000090.1 GCA_958407085.1 uncultured Collinsella sp.
ATTCCGTACAACAAGATTCATATGCGCAGGAGCTTGCGTTCGACAAGCGCCGCACACGTCACCGCCGCGTGGGCCAGCGCCTGCGCACGTTAGCGATGATCGTGCTGATCCCGTTGGGACTCGCGGCAATCTTCTTGGCCTCATATGCCCTCACGTGCATTCTCAACGGCGCCTCGCCCAATGAGGTGCTTCAGCACTTGGCGGCTCTCGGCCAGCGCCTAGGCGATGTCGTGACAACCGTTCGCGCCGGCTGGGAGAGCTAGCGTTTTGACGCCTGTGGCCCAAAATCCATTTGTCCGATTGTCGTGGAGCGCCCAGTGCGTGTGACGGGGTAAGATTGATCGCGGTTTTGATTGGTGATCGATTGAGTTTGTTGGGCGGAGTCTATGTCTGCTATTGATATTGCGCTTGTTGTGATTGCCTTGGTGGCGGTGGGGGTTGCTGTGGTTTGCGCCCTGCAGCTTAAAGGCCTTCGCGCCGAGTTGCGAGAGCGTGGCGGCAACGACGCGGAGACGCTTGCGGCGCTCGAGCAGGCCAACAACGCGCTCGACACCCTGAACGTCGCGCTGGCAGAAACCCGCCGCACGGCAAACGCCATCGCGCAGCAGCAGACGACCGACGCCGCCGTAGAGCAGCAGCGCTACCTGACCATCGCGCGTGAGTTCTCGCAGGCTGGCGACCGTATGGATGACCTGCGCCGCGAGACGGCCCAACAGCTCGGCGCCAACCGCGAGGGCATCGAGCACCGCCTGGACAAGGTGCGCGAGACGGTCGATGCCCAGCTGGGCGCCATTCGCAAGGACAACAACGTGCAGCTCGATCAGATGCGCGCGACGGTGGACGAGAAACTCTCCCGTACGCTCAACGACCGTCTGTCTGCATCGTTTAAGCAAGTGAGTGACCAGCTCGAGGCCGTGTACAAGGGCCTGGGCGATATGCAATCCATCGCCACCGGTGTGGGCGACCTTAAGCGCGTGCTGGGCAATGTGAAGGCGCGCGGCATTTTGGGCGAGGTGCAGCTGGGCGCAATCCTGGCGGACATCCTTACGCCCGACCAGTATCTGGAAAACGTGGCCACCAAGCCTGGCGCCTTGGAGCGTGTTGAGTTTGCCGTCAAGCTGCCGGTAGACGAGGGCGATCCCGTGCTGCTGCCGATCGACTCCAAATTCCCGGGCGATGCGTACGAGCATCTGCTCGACGCCCAGGAGTCGGGCGACGCGGAGGCCGTTGCCACCGCACGCAAGACGCTCGACGCCATGGTGAAGCGCGAGGCCAAGGACATCTGCGAAAAGTACCTGAGCGTGCCCGCGACCACCAACTTTGGCATTATGTTCGTTCCGTTTGAGGGCCTGTATGCCGAGGTCGTCAGCCGCTCCGGGCTTATCGAGACCCTGGGCCGCGACTATCACGTCAACGTTGCCGGCCCCAGCACCATGGCGGCCATCCTCAACAGCCTGCAGATGAGCTACCAGACGTTTAAGTTGCAAAAACGCACCGATGACGTGCTGCGCGTACTCTCTGCCGTCAAGGCCGAGCTGCCGCGCTATCAGGCGGCGCTGCGCCGCGCCCAGCAGCAGATCGAGACCGCGGGTAAAACGGTCGAGGGCATCATCACCACGCGCACCAACGTTATGGAGCGCAAACTCAAGGATATCGACGCGCTGGAAGACACGCGGGAGGCCGACGAGATCTTGGGGCTCACGTCTGCGAGCCTGCTCGCAGACCAAAAAGACGAGGACTAGCTGCATCTGACGGTGGGGCGCCTGCGCAAGCACGGCGCGGGCGCTTTTCGCATCGTGCTTGCCTGAAGTGCGCTTTAGTGTGCAACAATGGCGTTTCGCCCTATCAGATGCGAAAGGAAGCCCATGTCTCAGAGAAGCACCAGTCCGCTCAAACGCTCCACCGTTCGCCGCACGCTGCAGCGTTTTTGGGACGTCACGCGCACACAACCGCTGATTGTCTTTCTCTCGGTGTTCTCGTCGGCGGGCTACATCTTTTTGCTCACGTTTGCCAACACCTACGTGATGGCCCTTATCGTTGACCGCGTTCAGGCCGGCCCCGTGGCGGGTGACCAGGTGTTTGAGGTCTTTGGCCCTTACATTCTGGCGCTGGTGCTCGTTAACCTAGTGGGCCAAATCCTCTCCAAGCTGCAGGACTACACCGTCTACAAGCTCGAGATTGCGGGTAATTATCACTTGGCGCGCCTGTGCTTTGACACACTCTCCAATCAATCCATGACATTCCACACCAGCCGCTTTGGCGGATCGCTTGTGAGCCAGACGAGCCGTTTTATGAGCGGCTACACGGGTCTGGTGGACGTAACGGTGTATTCGCTCATTCCCACCATCACCTCGGTTGTCTGCACGGTGGCGGCGCTCGCCCCGGTGGTGCCGACGTTTACCGTGATCCTGGTGGGCATTATGGTCGTCTACATCGCGTTTGTCTGGCTTATGTACAAGCGCATCATGCCGCTTTCGGCCGCGACGTCCGCCGCGCAGAACAAACTGTCGGGCGTGCTGTCCGACGCGGTCACGAATATCCTGGCCGTCAAGACCTGTGGGCGCGAGGACTTTGAGCGCGACCTGTTCGATACCGCCGACCGCGCCGCGCGCGATGCCGAAACGGTTTCGATGCACGCCATGATGCAGCGCAACTTTACGACCTCGGGCCTTATCGTCATCACCATGGCCGTGGTGAGCGTGTTCGTCGCGGGCGGCAACGCGTGGTTTGGCATCTCTGCCGGCGCGCTCGTCATGATCTTTACCTATACGTACAACCTCACCATGCGTTTGAACTACGTAAGCTCCATGATGCAGCGCATCAATCGCGCGCTGGGCGATGCGGCCGAGATGACGCGCGTGCTGGACGAGCCACGTCTGGTGGCAGACGACGCGAATGCCCCCGAGCTCAAGGTGCGCGAGGGCGCGATTGATTTTGAGCACTTGAGCTTTGCATACCGTGACGCCGCGGCGGGCGAGAGCGTGTTCAACGACCTGACGCTCCATGTGGCGGCAGGCCAGCGCGTGGGTCTGGTGGGCAAATCGGGCTCGGGCAAGACGACACTCACCAAGCTGTTGCTGCGCCTGGACGACGTTCAGGGCGGCCGCGTGCTCGTGGGCGGCCAGGACGTCTCTCGCTGCACGCAGCAGAGCCTGCGCCGCCAGGTTGCCTACGTGCCGCAGGAGGCGCTGCTGTTCCATCGCTCCATTCGCGAGAATATCGCCTACGGCCGCCCCGACGCCACCGACGAGCAGATCCGCGAGGCGGCTCGCTTGGCAAATGCCCTGGAGTTTATCGACCGTCTGCCCCGTGGCTTTGACACCATGGTGGGCGAGCGCGGCGTTAAGCTTTCGGGTGGCCAACGCCAGCGCGTGGCCATCGCCCGCGCTAACCTGACCGACGCGCCGATCCTGGTGCTCGACGAGGCGACGTCTGCCCTGGACAGTGAGTCCGAGGCGCTGGTGCAGGAGGCGCTCGAGAACCTGATGCGCGGTCGCACCTCCATTGTGGTGGCACATCGCCTGTCCACCGTGGCGGCGCTCGACCGCATCGTGGTGCTGGCGGAAGGCGGGATTGTCGAGGACGGTACGCATGCGCAGCTTGTCGAGGCGGGCGGCGAGTACGCAAGCCTGTGGGGCCGCCAGACCGGCGCATTTTTGGAGGCGTAAAGACCCCATACGTGGGACAATCGTGCCCATAAGTTTGTTATGCCGCTGAGCCGAGGAGTCGTTATGCCACGCGAGACCAATGCCGCCAAACGCGAGCGCGCCGTTGAGGTGTGCGAGCGCCTCAACCGTCGCTATGGCCCGGTCGAGTGCTTTTTGGACCACGAGAATCCCTTTAGGCTGCTCATCGCGGTACTGCTCTCGGCTCAGACGACCGACGCGCAGGTCAACAAGGTGACGCCGCAGCTGTTTGCCCAGTGGCCCACGCCCGAGGCCATGGCGGGGGCGAGCGTGGCCGATGTGGCCGATACCATCAAGTCACTTGGCTTTTATAAGAGCAAGGCCAAGCACGCCGTGGAGGCCGCGCAGATGATCGTCGTCGATTACGGCGGCGAGGTACCTGCCGACATGAAGGAACTCGTCAAGCTGCCGGGTGTGGGGCGCAAAACGGCGAATATCGTGCTCAACGTGGGGTTTGGCATCGTGGAGGGCATCGCGGTCGATACGCACGTCAACCGCATCGCACACCGCCTGATGCTGAGCCCCAAGACGCATGCCAAGGAGCCGCTCAAGACTGAGCAAGATCTGCTCAAGATTTTGCCGCACGAGTATTGGGAGTCGGTCAACCACCAGTGGATCACCTTTGGTCGTGAGATCTGCGACGCCCGCAAGCCCAAGTGCGACGAGTGCCCGCTGGCAGACCTTTGCCCCAGCGTACGGGTGGTGCAATAGCTTTTTGCAAACTTTTTTGCAAAAAAGTCTCAAACCTTAGATATAGCTTGGTTGCGCAACCTTTTAAGGATTTTCTCGGCTATAATTAATCATGCAATTCAAATGTCTTCTTCTGCGAAGTGGTCGCGAAGAAGCAAGTCGGGAAAGGACGACCACATGAATAGGAAGCTTAACGCTGCTATCACAGCCGGTCTGAGCTTGAGTATGGTGCTCAGCTCCACGCCGGTTGCTGCTATCGCGGCGGAGACTACTCAGAACACGAGCGAGGGGGCTACTGCTGCAGCCTCTACTGGTGTTAAGACCGTTACTTTTGTAGCGGAAAATGGCGGCGGCGCTTTCGCGGACGGAAGCATCGTTATGCGCATTCAGACTAACGATAAGGGCGTATGCTCTATGCCGGAGTCTCCCGTGCGCGATGGCTATGTGTTTGGCGGCTGGTATTATGACAACACTTGCACGCATGCCGTAGATTTTTCTCAGCCTCTTCTGAGCGACGCTAGCAATTTTGTTGTTCTGTTCGCCAAGTGGACTGAGGCTCCCTCGAATGTGCTCGATGTGACCTACTCTGCCAATGGCGGTCAGTTTGCCGACGGCAACAACGTCATGCTGGGTCAGACTGACAGCAATGGCATTGCTCGTCAGCCGCTTGCTCCTACGCGCGACGGCTATGTGTTTGCCGGTTGGTATTATCACAGCGACGGAACCGACCAGGTTGACTTCAACCAGCCGATCGTCGGTGGCGGCGACCATGTGACCCTTTTCGCCGCTTGGACGCCTGTGAAGCAGGACAAGACTGTCGAAATCCTCTACGTTGCCAATGGCGGCACGTTCTTCGATGGCAACGAAACTATGCAGGGTGTAACCGATACCGACGGTATTGCACGTCTGCCGCTTCAGCCGACCCGCGAGGGCTATGACTTCCTTGGTTGGTCGTACGATCGCGACGGAAATGACCCCGTCGACTTCACGAAGGCCATCGTTGCGGGCAGCGGCCACGCGACTGTTTATGCCCAGTGGAAGCAGAACAATGAGAAGACGGTTCTCTATGTTGCCAATGGTGGCGTTTTCGCCGATGGCAATGAGACCATGGAGGGTGTTACCGACAGCGACGGCGTTGCCCGCCAGCCCCTGGCCCCGACCCGCGAGGGCTATACCTTTACTGGCTGGACCTACGATGCTGCCGGCACCGAGCCTGTCGACTTCACCAAGCCCATCCAGGGTGGCGGTCAGCATGCTACGTTCTTCGCTCAGTGGGCAGAGCTTGCTAACAACGAGAAGGACGTTCTCTATGTCGCCAACGGCGGTGTTTTCGCTGATGGCAACGAAGTCCTGCAGGGCGTGACCGACGGCGACGGCGTCGCCCGCCAGCCCCTGGCCCCGACCCGCGAGGGCTACACCTTCGCCGGCTGGACCTACGACCGCGAGGGTACCGATCCTGTCGACTTTGATAACCCGCTCGTCGGCGGTGGCAAGCACGCTACCCTTTATGCTCAGTGGAATGCCGTTGAGGAGGATAACTCCATCGACGTCCTCTACGTCGCCAACGGCGGCACGTTCTTCGACGGCAGTGACGCCCTCCAGGGCGTGACCGACGGCGACGGCGTCGCCCGCCAGCCCCTGGCCCCGACCCGCG
>CATYHY010000091.1 GCA_958407085.1 uncultured Collinsella sp.
TGCGATACAGGTGATCGCCCGAAAGAATCAGGACGTACTTGGGGTCGTTGGCCTTAATGTAGTCGAGGTTCTGCGTAATGGCGTCGGCCGTGCCCGCATACCAGGCGCCGCCGGTCTGCGTCTCGTACGGCGGCAGGATCGACACGCCACCGTCGCGGCTGTCCAGATCCCACGCCTCGCCGGAGCCCACATAGGCATGCAGCAGGTAGGGGCGATACTGCGTCAGAACGCCCACCGTGTCGATGCCCGAGTTGGAGCAGTTGGAGAGCGAAAAGTCGATAATGCGGAACTTACCACCAAAGCTAACCGCCGGCTTAGCGATCTTTTGGGTGAGTGCCCCCAATCGGCTGCCCTGTCCTCCTGCGAGGAGCATCGCGATGCATTCTTTCTTACTCATCGATTTCTCCTTCTGTCATCGATGTTTCTAACCCATTAGCGACGGGCACGGCGCAACGTCACGCCCGTCGAGTAATGCCGTGCTGGCATAGGGGAGCTCGCGCGCCTTTATGCGTGCCAGATCTCGTCGCGATACTCGCGAATGGTGCGGTCGCTCGAGAACCAGCCGCTCGAGGCGGTGTTGAGTAGGGCCTTGCGGTTCCAGGACTCCTGGTCGCCGTAGCTGTTCGTGAGCTTCTCCCACGCATCCACGTAGCTGCGGAAATCGGCCATGACCAGGTCGGGGTCGTTGTTGTTCATGAGCTCGTTGTAGATACTCTCGAAGTTGCCCGAAAGACCCGCAAAGGTGTTGTCCTTGAGCTCGTCCATCACGCGGCCCAGACGCTCGCGGTCGCCGTTGAGGGTATCCCACGCAAAGTAGCTGTTCGATGCCCAGAGCTGCTCGACCTCGGGAGCGGTCAGGCCAAAGATGGCCTCGTTCTCGCGACCGGCCAGGTCGGCGATCTCGATGTTGGCGCCGTCGAGAGTGCCCAGCGTAATGGCGCCGTTCATCATGAGCTTCATGTTGGACGTGCCCGAGGCCTCCTTGCCGGCCGTGGAGATCTGCTCCGAGATCTCGGCGGCGGGGTAGATGAGCTGAGCGTTGCTCACGCGGAAGTTGGGGATAAAGCAGACCTTCATGACCTCGTTGACGCGCGGGTCGTTGTTGATGACGTCGGCCACGGAGTTAATGAGGCGGATGGTCTCCTTAGCGAAGGTGTAGCTCGAGGCAGCCTTGCCGCTAAAGATGAAGGTCGTCGGCGTCACGTGGAAGTTGGGATCGGCGATGCGACGGTTGTAGATGTCCATCACCTTCATGATGTTCATGAGCTGGCGCTTGTAGGCATGGAAGCGCTTCACCTGAACGTCGAAGACGGTGTTGGGGTCGATGACCAGACCGGTCTCGGCCTTAACGTAGGCGGCCAGACGCTCCTTGTTGGCGCGCTTTGAGGCACCCACGGCCTTCAGGAACTCGGTGTCGTTCTGGAACTCCTTGAGCTTCTCCAGCTCAAAGGCGTCCTTCAGCCAGCCATCGCCAATGGCCTCGGTCACGAGCTTGGCATAGGTGGGGTTGGCCTCGGCAAAGAAGCGACGGTGCGAGATGCCGTTGGTCTTGTTGTTGAACTTCTCGGGCGTTATGGCATAGAAGTCCTTGAGCACGATGTTCTTGATGATGTCGGAGTGGATCTTGGCCACGCCGTTGACGCTGTGGCTGCAGATCACGGACAGGTTGGCCATGCGAATCTCGCCGTCCCACAGAATGGCGGTCTGGCGCAGACGCTCCTGCCAGCCTTCCTGCGTGGTGTCGAACGACTCGTGCCAACGACGGCTGATCTCGTCGATGATCTGGTACACGCGGGGGAGGAGCTTGGAGAACGTGCCGATGGGCCACTTCTCCAGAGCCTCGGGCAGAATGGTGTGGTTGGTGTAGCTCACGACCTGCGTCACGATGTTCCAGGCGTCGTCCCACTCGAGCTTCTTCTCGTCGATGAGGATACGCATGAGTTCGGGGCCGCACATGGCGGGGTGGGTGTCGTTGGTATGGATGGCAACAAACTGCGGCAGCAGCTCCCAGTTCTCGCCGTGCTCCTTCTCAAAGGTGTCGAGCAGGCTGTAGATGCCGGCCGAAACAAACAGGTACTCCTGCTTCAGGCGTAGCAGACGGCCGTGTTCGCCGGCGTCGTTGGGGTAGAGGATGGCGCTGATGGCCTCGGCCTCGGCGCGCTCGGCATCGGCCAGGGCGTAGTCGCCGCGGTTGAAGGCCTCCAGATCGAAGTGCTCCTCGACCGGCTCGGCGGCCCAGACGCGCAGCTTGTTGACAGTCTCGCCGGCATAGCCCACCACGGGGATGTCATAGGGGACGGCCAGGATATCCTGCGTGTCCACCGTGCGGTAGAACGTGCGGCCGTTCTCCTCAAAGCCCTCTACACGGCCACCAAACTTGATGGTCACGGCCTTGTCCTGACGACGGACCTCCCAGGGATAGCCGTGGGTGAGCCACTCGTCGGTGGCCTCGACCTGGCTGCCGTTAACGATCTCCTGCTTAAACAGGCCGTAGCGGTAGCGCATGCCGTTGCCGTAGCCGGCAATGCCCTCGGCTGCCATGGAATCAAGGAAGCATGCGGCCAGACGGCCCAGGCCACCGTTGCCCAGTGCCGGATCGGGCTCCTGGTTCTCGATGACGGACAGGTCAAAGCCCATGTCGTCGAGCGCCTCGGCGACCATGTCGCGCACGCCAAAGTTGAGCAGGTAGTTGTCGAGCAGGCGGCCGATCAAAAACTCGATCGAGAAGTAGTACACGCGCTTCTTGCCCTCGGCGGCCGCACGGGCGTCGCTCTTGGTGGCAACGGTGCGTGCCTTCTCGGCCACGAGCTTGGCCAGGGCGTTAAAGCGATCGAGGTCGCTGGCGGCCTCGACGCTCTTGCCACTGATGCTCATGACGGCATCGCGATAGAGCTCGGTAAACTCCTGCTTGTTATCGAAGATCTTATTCATACGTTCCTTTCCCCCGGGGATGTTTCTCCCGGAACGGCTATGACTTGTATCCTACGCCCCCGCGGGGCGGGTAATTACAGCTGTAACGGCTTTGTTACGCTTTCTTGGCAGGAGCCTTAACAGCAGCTGCCTTGGTCTTGGGAGCAGCCTTTTTTGGTGGCTGCCTTTTTGGCCGTGGTGGACTTTGCCGAAGCCTTGGCGGCAGACTTGGCAGTCTTTGCCTTGGCCGGAGCCTTCTTGGCAGCCGCGGTCTTGGGTTTCACCGAGGACGTGCGCTTACGCGTCGCCTTCTTGGGGGCCTCGACCACCGGTGGCTTATAGCTGCTGGGACCACGGCGCTTAAGCACCACGCCAGCCAGGCCGGGTACCTTAATCTCGATGGAGTCCATCTGCCCGTTCCAGGGATAGGGCTCGCTCGAGCAGGTATAGGGCTCCTCGCCAGCATAGCCGCTGCCACCAAACTCGGGACGGTCGGAATCGAATATGACCTCCCAGTCACCCTCGCGCGGCACGCCCACGCGGAAGCTTTCGTAGCTCGCAGGGTCAAAGTTGATCAGGATCACCAGGTCGTCGTCGACGTCCTCGCCCTGGCGCACAAAGCTCACGATGGACTGCTTGGAGTTGTCCGCGTCGATCCAGGTAAAGCCGTCGTCGGTGTAGCCGCGCTCGTACAGGGCGGGCTCGGCGGTGTACAGGTGGTTGAGCGCCTTGATAAACGCCTGATGATGACGGTGGGTCTCGTACTCCTCGGTCAGGAACCACTGGATGGACTCGTAGTAGCGCCACTCAATAAACTGGCCGATCTCGTTGCCCATAAAGTTGAGCTTGGCACCGGGGTGCGTCATCTGGTAGAAGGCCAGCGTGCGCAGGCCGGCAAACTGGCGCCACCAGTCGCCCGGCATGCGGCCGATGAGAGAGCACTTGCCGTGCACGACCTCGTCGTGACTGAGCGGGCAAATAAAGTTCTCGGTAAAGGCGTACATAATGGAGAACGTGAGCAGGCCGTGGTTGCCGGGACGCCACGGAAAATCGGTCTGCATGTAGTGCAGGGTGTCGTTCATCCAGCCCATGTCCCACTTGTAGTGGAAGCCCAGGCCGCCGTCCTGCGGCGGATAGGTCACGAGCGGCCACGCGGTGGACTCCTCGGCCATCATCATCACGTCGGGGTAGTGTGCCTCAACGGCGCAGTTGACCTGACGGATAAATGCGCTAGCGTCCAGGTCCTCCTCGGTACCGTACTTGTTGAACTTCTTTTGGCCGGGATCGTCAATCCCAAAGTTGAGGTACAGCATGCTAGACACGCCGTCCATGCGAATGCCGTCTACATGGAAGTTCTCGAGCCAATACAGCACGTTGGAGACCAAGAAGGACCGGACCTCGCCACGGGCGAAGTCGAACTTGTGCGTGCCCCAGTTGGGGTGAATCTCGTGCTCAAACAGCATGTGGCCGTTAAAGGTGGCAAGGCCGTGGGAGTCGGCGCAAAAACCACCGGGCACCCAGTCCATGATCACGCCGATGCCCGCCTCGTGGCATGCATCGATAAAGTGCATGAGCTGCTGCGGGTTGCCGTAGCGCGACGTGGCGGCGTAGTAGCCGGTCGTCTGGTAGCCCCAGGAGCCATCGAAGGGATGCTCCATAAGCGGCATGACCTCGATATGCGTGTAGCCCATGTCGCGCACGTAGTCCACGAGCTCCACCGACAGGTCGTCGTAGGTGTAGAACTCGCCGCGCTGCGCGGGGAAGGGGTCCATGGGTCCGGGGTAATTGCCGTACTCGTCGGGCTCGCCCTGCGGCGCGTCGCCGTGGCGCTTCCACGAGCCAATATGCACCTCGTAGATGTTGAGCGGCTGCGACATGTGGTTATGGCTGGCGCGGCGCTTGAGCCATGCAGCATCGTTCCACTGGTAGCCATCGAGGGTCCACAGCACGCTGGCGGTACCCGGAGGGCATTCGGCCTTAAAGGCGTACGGATCGGCCTTGTAGAGCTTTTCGCCCTCATTGGTTTCGATAAGGTACTTATAGAGCTGACCCTGCTCGGCGCCAGGAATGAAGCCTTCCCAAATAGAGCTCGTATGCACGGGCACCAGCGGGTTGGCCTGTTCATCCCAGTCGTTAAATTCGCCAATGACGTGAACGCTCTTTACGTCGGGCGCCCAAACGCAAAAGCGCCAGCCGCGCGTACGGTTCTGCGTGTCGGGGTGAGCGCCCATCTTTTCCCAGCTGCGCTCCCACATTCCAATGCCAAACAGGTAGACATCGTCCTTGGAGAGCTCCGGTGCGTGCGGGGCGGCTTTACGGGTAGCAGGCTTTTTGGTTGCTGGCTTTAGCTTTGTATCGCTCACGTTTGATCCCATCATGACGCGGCAGCGTGTTGCCTTGGTGACTAGATGCGAAAGGTCCAAGGCTGCACGAATCGAAGGGACGGCGATAGTTCTATGATTCGTTCCACCTCGCGTGCTCGGTGGAACTTTCGGCAGAAACTACGATAACACCTGTACGTTACTTTTATGAACGAAAGAGGATTTGCGGGGGCGTTTAATCGGTAAGCGCCATGTTTATACCACTTGCAGAATTGACGTGGTAAAACTCTTGACAGTTTTACCAAATTGGGTTTCAAAATTGTTTGGCTGACGTTTGGTAAAACGCTTTTAGCAGGATGTTTACCATTTGATATCGAAAGGTTCGTTTATGTCCCATACCGCCGCTCCCAAGGTTGCTTTTATTTTCGATTGCGACGGCACGCTGGTTAATAGCACCCCCGTCTGGGGCTATGCTCAGCCCGAGTTATTGCACCGCCACGGGATTGACGTGACAGTCGACGATTTTGCACAGTTTGAGCATTTGTCCCTCGAGGACGAGTGCCAGGCCTACCACGACACCTGGGGCATTGGCGCAAATGGTGAGGAGCTGTATCGCGAGCTGGGCGAGATTTTGATCGATGGCTACTCCAAGGTGCCGCCGCGCAAGGGGCTCCTGGCATTTTTGGAGCAGGCGAAGGCGGCGGGTATTGCCATGTGCGTGGCTACGTCCACGCCGGCCGAGCTGGTGCAGTCCGCGCTCGCTGGTGCCGGGCTCGACG
>CATYHY010000092.1 GCA_958407085.1 uncultured Collinsella sp.
TTGCGAAGATCCTCGATGAGAACCCCGATATTGACGGCATCTTTGCGGGAGACGACACGATGGCGGCTATCTGTCTTAACGTGATGAAGCAGCGCGGCTTGAGCGCTCCGGGCGATATTAAGGTCGTGGGCGCGGATGGTGCCCGCCGCACTATGACGTTTATGCCTGACTTAACAACCGTACGCCAAGATATCGATCGCATCGGAGAGCTCGCGGCGCAATCCATCATTGCTCTTATTAACGGCGAAAAGCCCGAATCGAATATCAAGCTCCCCGTTGAACTCATTGAGGGTAAAACCGCGTAGTTCATCCCGTGCCAAAAGAATTCCTCAAACACCTCTGATGACCGTTCGCCGGCATATGTCAACCGTTTGCCGACGACTGGAACTGCGAAAAGACGTATTGGTGTGAAAACGTTTGACATATGAAAACGATTGACATATCTTGCAGTTGTACCGAGTTAGTATCTCGTAAGAAAGGAAGTCTCGGATGCACAAGGTGTATTACCAGCCTGAGGGAATTTGGGTAGGCGACATCATGCCGTACGGCGAGGACGGCACGTTCTATCTCTATCATCAGCGTGACACGCGAAACCCCGGACCTTTCGGAGAGCCGTTTGGCTGGGCACTCGCGACAACCAAGGACTTCGTCAATTACAAAGACTTTGGCGAGAGCCTTGAGCGTGGCGGCGACGAGGAAGTCGACCAGTATGTTTATGCTGGCACGGTGTTTAAGGTGGGCGACAAGTACCATGCGCTCTACACTGGTTGCAATCGCGATAAGGTCAAGGCACGCTTGATGAAGCAGGTTCTTCTTCACGCAACGAGTGACGACGCCGTCAAGTGGGAGAAGAACATCGCCGAGACGCTGCTTCCGCCCCAGGAGGGTTACGATGACCGCAACTGGCGCGATCCCTTTGTGCTTTGGGATGAGGAGAACGAAGAGTACATGCTCATCCTCGGCACGCGTGTGGGCGAGGACAAGCGTCTGATGACCGGTCGTCTGGTCAAGTTCACCTCCAAGGACCTGGATACCTGGGAGTTCCAGGGCGACTGGTGGAATCCGGGCCTGTACACCATGTTCGAGATGCCTGATCTCTTTAAGATGGGCGACTGGTGGTATCTGGTGTTCTCCGAGTACAGTGATGGCAACAAGACCCGTTACCGCATGTCTCGCTCTATCAACGGTCCTTGGATCACTCCTGCGGACGATTCCTTCGATGGCCGCGCGTACTATGCCGCGCGTACCGCATTTGACGGCGAGCGCCGCGTTCTCTTTGGTTGGGTTCCTACGCGTGACGAGGGCGGCGACCCCAGCTCTTACCTGTGGGGTGGCACCTTTATGCCCCTCGAGATCGTTCAGCGTGCCGACGGAACGCTCGGCACCAAGCTTCCTGACAGCATGCTTGGCGCCTTTGGCGAGGCTAAGGCAGTCGAGGCCTTTGAGCTCTCCTGCGAGTCGGGCAAGGTCGAGCAGGTGCTCGCCGCGGATGCCGGTTCCACCTATATGCTCGATGCCGACATCGAGCTCGCCGGTGACGCTGCCGGCTTCTCGGTGAAGCTTGCCGAGGACGCCGAGTCCGGTCTTGCCTATGAGTTCCGCGCCAACCTGCGTGAGGGCAAGCTCGAGTTTACGGCGGCCCCCCAGTATCCGTGGTTCCAGGTCAACAACATGGGCCTCGAGCGTCCGTTGTTCTTTAAGGGCGAGGGCACTCATCATGTGCGCCTGGTCGTTGACGACGATATCGCGACCATCTTTGTCGATGATGTTGCGCTTAACGCTCGATTCTGCAATAAGCAGGGACAGGGTGTGGCGCTGACGGTCACCGACGGTACGCTCAAGTGCGCAAATGCAACGATCGCGTCTCTGTAATGGCATCAAAACGTTTTATGATTTCGTAAGGGAATGGAGAGGAACATGGACTACAAAGTAGTGTCTCAGCAAGTCGTCGATAACGTCGGCGGTCTGGAGAACATCGAGGGCGCCACGCATTGCGTTACGCGTCTGCGTCTGGTGCTCAAGGATACGAGCAAGTACAACAAGGCCGAGCTCGAGAACATCGATGGCGTCAAGGGCGTGCTGTACAACAGCGGCCAGCTCATGATCATCTTCGGTACCGGTACCGTCAACAAGGTCTACGATGAGTTTATGGCTCTGACGGGCGTTAAGGAGATCAGCGCTTCCGAGGTCAAGGGCGCCGAGGCGGACAAGAAGGGCAAGTTCTTCTCGGTCCTCAAGGTATTCTCGGACATCTTTATCCCCATCATTCCCGCTTTCGTCGGCGCTGCTATCATCGTCGGCCTTAAGTCGCTGATCGTTGCCAACGGACTCTTCGGCATGGAGGGCAGCCTTGCCGACCACAGCGAGTTCCTCAAGAACCTCGCAAGCTTCTTTGCCATTATCGCCACCACGTTTGACTACCTGCCTGTCCTGGTTATGTACAGCGCGGTCAAGCGTTTTGGCGGTAATCCGATTCTGGGCATCCTCGTCGGTATCGTCATGGTTCACCCGAGCCTTATGAACCGCAACACGTTCGTTATGGACCCGACGGGTGCTGAGTACTGGAACTTTGGTCCGCTCTCCATTCCCATGGTTGCTTTCCAGGGCGGCGTGTTCCCTGCAATCCTGACTGCCTGGTTTATGGCCAAGGTCGAAAAGATTGCCCAGAAGTACATCCCCGAGGTCGTTTCGTTCGTCTTTGTCCCGACCGTTACCCTGATTCTTGCTAACGTCGCCCTGTTCACCGTGTTCGGCCCGCTCGGCAACCTGATCGGCGACGTCCTCGGCGGCGTAATCGATATCCTGTACAACAGGATGGGCGTCTTTGGTGCCTTTGTCTTCGCCGCGTTCCTGCAGCCGCTTGTCGTTACCGGTACGCATCAGTTCATCCAGGGTATCGAGGCAAACCTCGTCGCCACGACTGGCTTCAACTACATCCAGGCCATCTGGTCGGTTTCCATCATCGCCCAGGGCGGCGGCGCCATCGGCATGTACCTCATTCACAAGAAGCATTCCAAAGAGCGCAACATCTGTATGTCGTCCTTTATCCCGACGCTGGTCGGTATCTCCGAGCCCGCAATCTTTGCTGCAAACATGCGCTACTCGATCATCCCGTTCATCTGCGCTTGCATCGGTGCAGGCTGCGGCGGTGCCTTCGTGAAGTTCTTTGAGGTGCGCGCCATCGGTCAGGGTCTGACCGGCGTGCTTGGCCTGCTCATCGTCACGCCCGAGACGCTCGTGTGGTATGTGGCTGGCAATCTCATCGCCTTCATCGTGCCGATCGTCTTGATCTTTGCCTACAACAAGGCAAAGGGCGTGCCGACCACCGATGAAGAGGGCGCTGGCGCTGGCTTCGACGTTAGCTTCTAGTTGAGCCGTTCAGCGTAATCTGAGGATAAGTCCATTTGAGGAAGGGCGTTCGACTCGTGTGAGTCGAGCGTCCTTCCCTATAGACGAGAAAGTCAACGGCGATGTTTAATCAAAAAAATAAGGTGACACGCGCGGACTATGAGCAGTGGCGTGCCGGACAGGATGAGACGGCATGTCGCATCGCGTCCGACCCCGATAGGCTCCTGTTCCATGTGGAGCCTGAGCTTGGCTGGCTCAACGACCCTAACGGTTTGGTGCAGATTGGTGATACGTATCACATCTATCATCAATACGATCCGTTCGATGCTGCGCATGGCGGTCCAGTGCTTTGGAACCATCTGACGACAAAGGATTTTGTGACGTACGAGAATCGCGGCCCCGTGCTGTTCCCCGATTCCGATTTGGATTCGAGTGGAGCGTATTCTGGTTCTGCCTTTGTACGTGATGGCAAGATTCACTACTTCTATACCGGCAACGTTAAGCATTTTGACCGCGATGATTACGACTACGTGTTGACGGGCCGTGAGCAAAACCAGATTCATATGGTTGCCGAGAATCCCGACGAATTGGGCGAGAAGCGCATAGCTGTTGGGCCGGTCGATTACCCCGAGGATATCGGTACGCACGTGCGCGACCCCAAGATCCTTGAACACGACGGTGTCTACTACATGGTTCTGGGCGCTCGTACGAAAGACGACCGTGGCTGCGTGCTTGTCTATACCTCGAGCGATCTAGAGGACTGGAGCTATGCGACGCGCATTGAGTTAGGCGAGAAGTTTGGTTTTATGTGGGAGTGCCCTGATCTGTTTGAGCTTGATGGCGAGCTTATTCTCGTCTGCTGTCCGCAGGGCGTGCCCGCCGATGGTTGGCGTTACCGCAATCCGCACCAGTGCGTGTGGTTCTCCATCGAGGCCGATTGGGGGGCGCCGAGCTTTAAGATCGTCGGCCAGGGCATGCCTCCGATGGTTGATGCCGGTTTTGATTTCTATGCCCCGCAGTCCTTTGAGGACGCTGCGGGTCGGCGTTTGATGATCGGATGGTCGGGTTGCCCCGATGCGACGACAGAAAGCCCGACGGTGGCGCGCGGGTGGCAGTGCGCGCTGACGGTGCCGAGAGAGCTGAGCATGCGCGGCGGCAAGCTCTGCCAGTGGCCGGCGCACGAGATTGAGAGGATGCGCGGCGATTGCGTTCGTGCTGTAGGCGGTGAGACCGTTGAGGAGCCGGGACGCCTGTTTGATGTCGTGGTTTCCTGCGAGGGAGCCAAGATGATCGAGCTCGAA
The DNA here is from genome assembly GCA_958407085.1 of uncultured Collinsella sp. Classification (GTDB taxonomy): domain Bacteria; phylum Actinomycetota; class Coriobacteriia; order Coriobacteriales; family Coriobacteriaceae; genus Collinsella. The sequence continues at coordinate 4,650 of CATYHY010000092.1, forward strand.
ATCCGCAAGGGTGTCTTTGTGCGTTATACGGACGGGATGCTTACCCTCGATATGGGCGACGAAGGCTATGGACGCGACCAGAGGTCGATCGAGCTCGGCGAACTTCGCGACCTGCGCGTGCTTTCGGACACTACGATGGTCGAGATTTTTGCCAATGGTGGCGAGGCGGCACTTACGAGCCGTACCTATTCGCCGGCGGTTCCGGCGATGGAGCTGCACGCCGGGGGTGCGGCGTCGATGGATTTCTACCGCCTCGCTCATTAACCGTGCATGGAGCACGATTGGACTTGTTGGGCGGAATGTGTCGCAGTTGCCGCGGCCAGCTACCGCTTATCGCGTATAGCGACCGTTTGCGGAATAAGTAACACTCCTTAATAAACCGTGTAGAATCTCAAATAAGCACGGAGTTTTCCAGGGAGACGCTGTCCTTTGTTGTGTGCAAGGGACGGCGTCTCTTTGGCGCTTGGAGGCCGTTCTACAGCAGGACGGTGGACGTGCGTCATATATTAAAAAACCAACGTCGAGATGGGTCGTGATAAGAATGGGCAAGTACGTAATCGTGGTTGAATCTGGTTCGGATGTGACGCCAGAGCTCTGCGAACGCTACGGCATCGTGCGCGTGCCCATGCATGTCACGATTGGCGACGAGACCGTCGAGGATGGCTCGATTGATCCGCTCGAGATTTACTCGCGCTGTAACGAGTTTGGCGTGATGCCCAAGACCAGTGGCTGTTCGCCAGCGGATTTTGCGCATGTGTACGACCGCATCCATGCCGAGCAACCCGACGCGACTATTTTGCATCTTGCATATTCCGAGGCCACGACCTGTTCGCATCAGTCCTCTAAGATTGCGGCCCAGGGGCGCGACTACGTGTTCTCCATGGACACACGCTTTGTCTCGGTGGGCCAGTCGCTCGTTGTCGTCGAGACCGCCAAATACATCGAGGCTCACCCCGATGTCACCGTCGACGAGATCTTTGCATTTACGAACTCCGTCATGGACCGTGTGCTGTTGGGTTTTGTTCCTACCGATCTAGCCTTCCTTAAGGCGGGCGGTCGCTTGTCCAACGTCGCGTTCCTAGGTGCCCACCTGCTCAAGATTAAGCCCTGCATTGAGGTGACGGGCGGTAAGTTTGTGGCGACCAAAAAGTTCCGCGGCTCTATGCTCAAATGCGCCCGTGCCTTTATTGATCACATGGTTGCGAAGGGCGAGATTGACTACTCGCACATTGGCTTGGCGTATTCGGTAGGCCTTTCCGAGGAACTGCGCGACGACATGGAAGTCTATGCGCACGACCTGGGCTTTAAGGACGTTACCT
>CATYHY010000093.1 GCA_958407085.1 uncultured Collinsella sp.
CCAAAGACCGAGACGCGGCTGACGGGGTTGACGGCAAGCAGGCGCGACCACAGCGAGTAGGCGACCGCGGAGATAAGCGCCATGTAGATGATGAGCGCGATGGCGGGGGCAATCGCCGTGGGGGAGAGCGCGCCACCCATCATAAAGCCGATGGCGGTGAGGACCAGGCCGCCGACCAAGAACTGCCACCCGGCAAGCAAAACGCCGTCGTGCTCGCGCGAGAAGATACCGATCAGGCAGGTCGAAAGGGCGCCCGCGACGGTAGAGGCCAGGATAAAGCCCTCGCCGTCGAGCGTAAAGCCAAAGGTACCGTCCGCGCCCGAAAGGTTGACGAGCGCGACACCGGCAAAGCCCAGTACGCAGCCGAGCACCTTGGCCGCATTGAGCTTTTCGGTGCGAAACGCCAGGGCGGCAAAGAGGATGGCTAGGAAGTTGGCGCTGGCCTCGATGATGGAGCTCGACATAGCGCTTGCACGGGAGAGACCAAGGTAGAAAAAGAAGTACTGGCCGATGGTCTGGAAGAGCGACAAGATGCAGATGGGCTTGATATCACGCGCTTGCGGAACGAGCGGACGGCGCTGGGCCACGCTCATGCCAACAATGACCAGCATGCCGGCAAGGGTGAAGCGCAGACCCGCGAAGAGCAGCTGCGAGGCGCTGTCGTGCGCGGGAATGCCAAAGAGGCCGTAGCCGATCTTGATGCAGGGGAAGGCGGAGCCCCAGAGTGCACAGCAAACAAGACAGCCCAGGATGAGTCCAGGCAGGGTGGCGAGATACGGCTTGCGGCTTTCCATGATGTCCTTCCTACATGCGCGAAGCAAAAAAGAACCCGCCACCGGGCGTGCCGGTGGCGGGTGTTGTTACCCGAGGGGATTGTACCCGATGGGAACGTATTAAGCGAAGTAGGCTACGCCGCTCTCAAAGATCGGCATGAACTTATCGCCGGGGACATGCTCGGGCACGTTGCGGTACAGGTTGTCGCCGCGACGCTCGGCATGGCCCATCTTGCCCAGGACGCGGCCGTCGGGGCTCGTGATGCCCTCGATGGCGAGTGCGGAGCCGTTGGGGTTGACGGAAAGATCCATGCTGGGCTTGCCGTCCTCGCCCACGTACTGCGTGGCGACCTGGCCGTTGGCGATCAGCTGGGCGAGCACTTCGTCATTGGCGACAAAGCGGCCCTCGCCGTGGCTGATGGCGACGGTGTAGGGGTCGTCCAGGCTGCACTGCGACAGCCACGGGGACAGGTTGGACGAGATGCGGGTGCGCACCAGGCGGCTCTGATGGCGACCGATGGTGTTGAACGTCAGCGTGGGCGCATCGGGCGTGGCGTCGACGATGTCGCCGTAGGGCACCAGGCCGAGCTTGACCAGGGCCTGGAAGCCGTTGCAGATGCCCAGCATCAGGCCATCGCGGGCCTTGAGCAGGTCGCGGACTGCCTCGGTGACCTCGGGAGCGCGGAAGAACGCCGTGATGAACTTGGCGGAGCCGTCGGGCTCGTCGCCGCCCGAGAAGCCGCCGGGGATCATGACGATCTGGCTTGTACGGATGCGGCGGGCAAGCTCGTGGGTGCTCTCGGCGACGGCCTCGGGGGTGAGGTTGTTGATCACGAAGGTGTCGGCCTCGGCACCGGCGGCACGGAAGGCGCGGGCGCTGTCGTACTCGCAGTTGTTGCCGGGGAACACGGGGATGATCACGCGCGGGCGGGCGATCTTGGCGCCGCCGTACACGTGGATATCCTTGGCGCGGAAGTCGATGGGCTCGACCTCGGGGGTCTCGCCGGCGCTGCGGTAGGCGAAGACGCCCTCGATGCCGCTCTCCCAGGCCTCCTGGAGCTCGGCGAGCTCGATGACCTCGGAGCCGGTGTCGATGACATAGCCCTCGACGGTGGTGCCCAGGGGCTCGACGACAACGCCGTCGGCGACCTCGGGCAGCTCGGCATCCTCGGCGAGCTCGACGATAAAGCTGCCATAGAGCGGGGTGAAGAGGCTCTCCACGTCCACGTCCTCGGCAAGCTCGATACCGATCTGGTTGCCGACGCACATCTTAAAGAGGCTCTCGGCGCCGCAGCCGTAGCCGGGCGTGGAGACGGCCAGGGCGTCGCCGGTGGCGGTGAGCGCCTCGACGGCGTCAAACGCGGCGAGCAGCTGCTGGGCGTCGGGGCGGTAGTCCTCGCCGTAGGTGGCGGGGGCGATGCGGACGACGCGGTGCGTCAGGCCCTTGAACTCAGGGGAGACGGCGCGCGCCGCGCGGCCCACGGCCACAGCGAAGCTGATCAGAGTCGGCGGAACGTTGAGCTCGCCGGCCTCGTCCTCAAACGAGCCGCTCATGGAATCCTTGCCACCGATGGCGCCGGCACCCAGGTCGACTTGGGCCATGAGAGCGCCCAGGACGGCTGCCGTGGGCTTGCCCCAGCGCTCGGCCTCGGTGCGCAGACGCTCGAAGTACTCCTGGAAGGAGAGATAGGCGCGCTTGTGCTCAAAGCCGGCAGCCACGAGCTTGGCGATGGACTCGACCACGGACAGGTAGGCGCCGGCAAACTGGTCGGCTTCCATCAGGTAGGGGTTGAAGCCCCATGCCATGGCGCTTGCCGTGGTGGTCTCGCCGTCCACGGGGAACTTGGCGACCATGGCCGAGCTCGGGGTGAGCTGCGTCTTGCCGCCAAAGGGCATAAGCACGGTTGCGGCACCGATGGTGGAGTCGAAGCGCTCGGAAAGGCCCTTGTTGGAGGCAACGTTGAGGTCGGTGACAAGCGAGGTCATGCGCTCGGCAAGCGTGGTGCCGGCCCAGCTGGGCTGCCACACGCTGCGGGCGCACACGTGGGCGACCTGGTGCTTGGGCGCGCCGTTGGAGTTGAGGAACTCGCGGGATAGGTCGACGATGGCGACACCGTTCCAGGCCATACGCATGCGCGGCTCGGCGGTAACCTCGGCGATAACGGTCGCCTCCAGGTTCTCCTCGGCGGCGTAGCCCATGAACTCCTCGACGTCACCGTCGGCGACGGCGCAGGCCATACGCTCCTGGGACTCGGAGATGGCGAGCTCTGTGCCGTCCAGGCCGTCGTACTTCTTGGTCACGGTGTCCAGGTCGACATACAGGCCGTCGGCAAGCTCACCCACGGCGACCGAGACGCCGCCGGCGCCAAAGTCGTTGCAGCGCTTGATCAGACGGCAGGCATCGCCGCGGCGGAAGAGGCGCTGCAGCTTGCGCTCGACCGGAGCGTTGCCCTTCTGGACCTCGGCGCCCGAGGTCTCGATGGACTCGGTGTTCTGGGTCTTGGAGGAGCCGGTGGCGCCGCCGATGCCGTCACGGCCGGTGCGGCCGCCCAGCAGGATGATCTTGTCGGTGGGGGCGGGGCACTCGCGGCGCACGTGGTTTGCCGGGGTAGCGCCCACGACGGCGCCGACCTCCATGCGCTTGGCCACGTAGCCGGGGTGATAGAGCTCGTTGACCTGGCCGGTGGCAAGGCCGATCTGGTTGCCGTAGCTGGAGTAGCCGGCGGCAGCGGTGGTTACGAGCTTGCGCTGCGGCAACTTGCCCTCGAGCGTCTCGGACACGGGGACGGTGGGGTCGCCGGCGCCGGTGACACGCATGGCCTGGTACACGTAGCTGCGGCCCGAGAGCGGGTCGCGGATGGCGCCGCCCACGCAGGTGGCGGCACCGCCGAAGGGCTCGATCTCGGTCGGGTGGTTGTGGGTCTCGTTCTTAAACAGGAACAGCCAGTCCTGGTCCTCGCCGTCGACATCGACCTTCACCTTGACGGTGCAGGCGTTGATCTCCTCGGACTCGTCGACATCGGTCATGACGCCGGTCTTCTTAAGGTACTTGGCGCCGATGGTGCCCATGTCCATGAGGCAGACGGGCTTGGCGTCGCGACCGAGCTCGTGGCGCATCTCCATGTAGCGGTCGAAGGCCTGCTGCACCACGGCGTCGTCGATCGTCACGTTGTCCAGGACGGTGCCGAAGGTGGTGTGGCGGCAGTGATCGGACCAGTAGGTGTCGATCACGCGGATCTCGGTGATGGTGGGATCGCGATCCTCATCGCGGAAGTACTGCTGGCAGAAGGCGATGTCCGCCTCGTCCATGGCAAGACCGCGATCGGCGATAAAGGCGGCAAGGCCGGCCTCGTCGAGCTCGCGGAAGCCGTCGAGCACTTCGACGGGCTGGGGCTCGGGGGTCTCCATGTACAGCGTCTCGGGCAGGTCGAGCGAGGCGATGCGCGCCTCGACGGGGTTCACCACGTAGTGCTTGATGGCCTCGATGGCGGCCTCGTCCAGGGCGCCCGAGATCATATAGACCTTGGCGGAGCGCACGGCGGGGCGCTCGCCCTGGCTGATGAGCTGCACGCACTCGCTGGCGGAGTCGGCGCGCTGGTCAAACTGGCCAGGCAGGAATTCGACGGCAAAGACGGCGCCATCGCTTGCGGGGAGCTCGTCGTAGGTCACATCGACCTGGGGCTCGCTAAAGACGGTCGGCACGCAGGAGCGGAAAAGCTCCTCGTCGATGCCCTCGACGTCGTAGCGGTTGATGATCCTCAGGGCCTCGATGCCCTTGATGCCGAGAATCTCGGTCAGCTCGCCCTTGAGCTGCTGAGCCTCGACGTCGAACCCGGGTTTCTTCTCCACGTAGATACGAGAGACCATTGGTTCCTGCCTTCCTGATCGGTTGGGCGTACGGTACGGTATGCGGCAGCGGTCGGTTTGCGGGGTCTGCCCTGCGGTCGCCTTGAGCCACATGTTTGTAAACCTCACTATGATACGACAGCTCGCGGCGCGTTGAGGACGGCGAGGGTGCTACAGTGAAGCGCAAACAAGAGAAAGGCATCACATGGCATTCGTTTCACTCGCCATCATCGCGCTCGTGGCCTTTGCAAGCCCCTTCATCGCCTCGGCGATTCCCGGAAAACCCATTCCCGAAACGGTCTTTTTGCTCGTGTTCGGCGCGGTGCTGGGACCCCATATGCTCGACATTATCCATGTAGATGCCGAGGTCTCGCTTGTGTCCGAGCTCGGTCTGGCCTTTTTGTTCCTGCTCGCCGGCTTTGAGATCGACCCCAAGAGCATCACGGGCGTCGAGGGGCGCTACGGCTTGGCGACGTGGGTCGTCACGTTTGGTATCGCCTGGCTTGCCGTGCGCTTTACCCCGTGGTTCTCGGTCAGTCATTTCGACGGTATCGCCGTGACGCTTGCCCTCACTTCGACGGCGCTCGGCACGCTCGTGCCCATCATGCGTGAGCGCTCGCTCACCGGCACGCGCGTGGGCGACTCGATTCTTGCGTATGGCACCTGGGGTGAGCTCGGCCCCGTGCTCGCCATGTCGGTGCTGCTGTCTGCCCGCACCGGCATCCAGACGCTTGTAATCCTTGGCTTGTTTGCGGTGGTCTGCGTGTTGCTGGCCGTGGTCCCAAGCCGCTCCAAGCGCGTCGGCAGCCGCTTCTTTGCGTTTGTCGAGGAGCGCGCCGATACCACGTCGCAGACCTTCGTGCGCCTGACGGTGCTCATCCTGGTCACGCTCGTGGCATTCTCCGCCGTCTTTGACCTCGATATCGTGTTGGGTTCTTTTGCCGCCGGCTTTGTCCTGCGCTATATCATCCCCGAGGGCAACCATACGCTCGAGACCAAGCTCGACGGCCTGGCCTACGGCTTTTTGATTCCGGTGTTCTTCACCGTATCGGGCGCAAAGATCGACCTGACGGCCGTGGCGTCGCGCCCGGGCTTGCTCGCGGGCTTTATCGTGGCGTTGCTGATTATTCGTGCCGTGCCCATTCTCATCTCTATGGGCATTTGTCCTGCGACGCGCGATGTGTCGGCGTATGGCCGCATTACCGTGGCCCTGTACTGCACCACGGCGCTGCCGATCATCGTTGCCGTGACGAGCGTTGCCGTCAACGCGGGCGCGCTGTCGCAAGATATTGCGTCGGTCATGGTTGCCGCCGGTGCCATCACGGTGTTCTTGATGCC
>CATYHY010000094.1 GCA_958407085.1 uncultured Collinsella sp.
ATTTTGCACGGCGCAGGCGGGGGTACCTTTGCCCACGGCAGGATATGGAAGCCAAGCGCCAACTTGCTGGCAAGCTCGTGCCGGCAGCCCCGGCCTTTCCTTTGCCTAGCGCGACCCCCGCGAAGCGCGTGAGCGGTAGGGAAAGGAAAAGCCGGGGCGAACAACCCGCGGCGTAGCCAGTGTTCGCGTTACGGCAGGATATGGAAACCGAGCGCCGCGATATCCTTGGCAAAGCCGCGGACGGTGTCGAGCGAGACCTCGTACGGGTCACGGCCGATGTTCTTGCGCTTGGCCAGGATGCCGTTGGGCACCGTGATGATCTGGCAACCGCAGGCCTCGGCCTGGTAAATGTTGATGAGCTCGCGCGTGGACGCCCACAGGACCTCACAGTTGGGCTTGATGGCGGCCTTCTTGACCGACTCCGTCATAAACGGAATGGGGTCGACGCCGGTGTCGGCGATGCGGCCGGCAAAGAGCGAGATGATGGACGGCGTCTCGGTGTCAACGGCCTCGACCATCTCGTCAACCTGCTTAGGCGTAAAGATGGTGGTGACGTTGACCTTGATGCCGTCGGCCGACAGCTTGCGCACCAGCTCGGCGGTGGACTCGCCCTTGGTGGTCACGCACGGAATCTTGACGTAGACGTTCTCGGCCCAGGTAGCGATCTCGCGCGCCTCGACCTCCATGGTCTCGACGTCATCGGCAAAGACCTCAAACGAGACGGACACATCGGTGATGTGGGTCAGGACCTCCTTGGCAAACGCGCGGTAATCCGTCACGCCGCCCTTCTTCATAAGGGACGGGTTGGTCGTGAAACCCTGAACGTTGCCGTTCTCGTACATGTCGAGCATGCCCTCGAGGTTTGCACCGTCAGCGAACACCTTGATTGCCATCTGCCTGATTCCTTTCGCTTGCACATGGGCGTTAAACTGCTAAACACTTTACCTACGTTTATCAAGGCGTGAGCTGCGGTTTTTTATCTTCTCGGCGAACGGTATAAACACCTCAGTGTTTGGATTGATAAATCGATTGAGCATGCAAAAGCGAAGAGTCGCAGTTTGAGCAAACGTCAGAACGCGGGATTCATTAGATGAGGCCGAAATGCTGCATCGCTGTGACGGTGCCGTCGTGTGCGACATCGTCGGTCACGTAGTCGGCGACCGCCTTGACCTCAGGCATGGCGTTGCCCATGGCGACAGCCGTCTCGACCGCAGCGAGCATGCCCAGGTCGTTGCCGGAATCACCAAAGCCAAAGGTGCGCGCGTTGCCGGTGCGACCCAGGTATTCCAGCGCTCGCGCCACGCCCACGCCCTTGTCGATGCCCTTGGGGCTCAGCTCGCGATTCTGGCCACCGGTGTTGCACAGCTCAAACTCGCGATCGATAAAGCCGTCATCGTTGGCTACGCGAGCCAAACTGGGCACATTGAGGCATACCTTGCCCACGCGCAGACTGCCGTCGACGCGCATTTCCTCGGCGCTGTGCACCACAGAAGTGCCGATCAGAGACGACTGCTCAACACCCGCGGGTTCCAAGGCAAAAGTAGCCACGTTGGTCTCGAAAAAGGCCTCAATCCCTGCCGCGGCCATACGGCGTGCAAGCTCCTCGACAATGTCCTCGTCAAAGCAGTCCTCGTGTACCACGCGGCCCTCGACCTCGAGTGTCGCTCCCGCCATGGCAACGACACCCGCAGGCTCCAAAGCACGCAGACCATCGGCAATCAGCCACAAGGGACGACCCGTGCAGATAAATGCCTGGTGACCCGCATTGCGCAGGCGATGAAACGCCTCGATCACCGCCTGCGAGGGGCGAACCGCCGAAAAGTCCTTGTCGGTCATGTTGTCGGGATCGAACGACGTCAGCGTGCCGTCCACGTCAAAAAAGAGCACGGCAGAATCGGGGCACGCATCAATCATATGGGTTCCTTTCGGGGGCAAGAGTAAACGAAGCATCCATCATATAATGGAGCGACGCAACCAGAGAGGTCACCCATGGAATTTTACGCAAGCTGCCCCGAGGGCTTTGAGTCCGCACTCGCCGATGAGCTTAAACGCCTCGGGCTTTCGCATGTTCGCCGGCTGAAGGGCCGCGCCACGTTTGAGGGCGAGCTCGAAGAAGGCTACCGCGCCTGTCTGTGGTCGCGTCTGGCGAGCCGCGTGTTTGCGGTGCTCGGGCGCTTTGAGGCGCAGGACGCCGACGAGCTGTACGATAGCGTTTACGACATCGCCTGGGAGAACATCGTCCGCCCCGGCGCCACCATTGCCATCACCGCCCGCGGCGTGACCGAGCAGCTGCGCAACACGCGTTTCTCGGCCCTGCGCGCCAAAGACGCGCTGTGCGACCGCCTGGCCGAGACCACGGGCCGTCGCGCCGATGTCGATGCCGCCGACCCCGATGTTCACCTACTGCTTTCGCTGCGCCAGCGCCGCGCGAGCATAAGCCTAGACCTTTCGGGCGACCCGCTGTTCAAACGCCTGCCGCCCGCAGCGACCCGCGCCGGCGAGGGCGCGCACGTGCTGCGCCCCGACTACGCCGCCCTGGTGCTGGCGCAGGTCGGCTGGACCGCGCTATGCGAGCTCGAGCTGACGGCCGACGATTACGAAAATGAAGCCCTTCCCACGCTGATCGATGCCTCGTGCGCCGGCGGCGGCCTGCTGCTGGAAGCCGTGAACATTCTGACCGACCGCGCCCCGGGCGCCGCACGCGAGCGCTGGGGCTTTGAGGGCTGGCAGCTGCACAACGCCGCTCTGTGGGAGCAGCTGCTTGCCGAGGCGCGCGAGCGCGAGGCGGCAGCGCGCGAACGCCAGGCGCGCATCGTGGCCGCAGACATCGACCCCGCCGCTCGCAAGACCGCCGAGCGCATGGTCAAGAGCGCTGGCTACAAGCGTTTTGTCGACTTTTGCGCCGCCAAGCCCGCCACCGTGCTGGACCATGCGGGCGCCGTCGCCGGTGCCGCCGTGGTCGCAGACACCACCGAGACCCCGCTTTCGCTCATGCACGACGCCATGACGCTGGTCGGCGAGCTGCGCCGCGCGCCCGAGCTTTCCGCGGCGCCGGTCGCTGCGCTCACCCGCGATGGCCTTATGGCCCGCGCGCTCCATGCCGAGCCCGCGCGCTCCATCGCCGTCATGCCCAATAACGAGGAGGCGGCTCTTGAGGTTTGGCACTCGCTCGACCACGCCGCCGCGGCATTCGAGGCTGCGACCAGCATAAACGCCGAGGAACAGTCCACGGACGTCGAAGACGAAGCCGCCGCTTCCTCCATGCCCGAACCTGCCGCCACGCTCGACTTGGGCGACGGCAAGCCGCTGCCCGTGCTCATCCCCGGGTCCGAGCAGTTCGCCAACCGCCTGCGCAAGAACGCGCGCCTGCGCCGCAAGTGGGCCAAGCGCGAGGGCGTAAGCTGCTACCGCGTCTACGATGCCGACCTGCCCGACTACTCCGCCGCCATCGACCTGTACGAGGGTTGCCCGCAGACGCCGGGCCGCTGGCTCGTCATCGCCGAATACGCCGCGCCCAAGACCATCGACCCCGCGCTAGCCCAGGCCCGCATGCTCGACATTCTGGCCATCGCGCCGCGCATCCTTGATGTTCCGGCCGAGCATGTGCACGCCAAGGCCCGCATGCGTTCGCGCGGCGGCTCGCAGTACGGCAAGCAGGGCGCCGGCAAGGGCGGCTCGGGCGAGCGCGCCAATATCGCACGCCGTCGTCTGCCACTCATCGAAGAGGGCGGCCTTACCTTTGCCGTCAACTTTGACGACTATCTGGATGTGGGCATCTTCCTGGATCACCGCGTCACCCGCAACCTAGTGCGCGAGCACGCCAAGCAGGCGCGCCGCTTCCTCAACCTGTTTGCCTACACTGGCACTGCCACCTGCTACGCGGCCGATGGCGGCGTCGAGGAGACCGTGACGGTCGACCTTTCCAACACCTACCTGGACTGGGCCGAGCGCAATATGCGCCAGAACGGCTTTGTTGGTCCGCAGCATCATTTTGTGCGCGACGACGTGCTCGCCTGGATTCGCGACCAGCGCCAGACGCGCAACCGCTGGGACCTGATCTTTGTCGACCCGCCCACGTTTTCGAACTCGTCCAAGATGGGCCGCCGCACCTGGGATGTCCAGCGCGACCATGTTGAGCTTTTGGCCGGCGTATCGCGCCTGCTCGCACAGGGCGGCCACGCCATCTTTAGCTGCAACCTGCGCGGCTTCCGCCCCGAGGCGCGCAAGCTCGCGCGCGCGGGCGTGGTGCTGGAGGACATTACGGCACAGACCATCCCCGAGGACTTCGCGCGCAACCAGAAGGTGCACCACTGCTATATCGTGCGCCGCCTGCCCATCGAGGACGCCATGGCCGAGGTCGGCTTTAGCGCCGAGGAAATTGCCGAGCGCGTCGAGGAGCTGCGTAACCCCGAGGCCCGTAAGCCTCGCGCGGCAGTGCCCGCGCACGTGCAGACCGGCAACGGCAAGTCCAACTTTGCTGGCAAGCCCTCCCCCGCCGGCAAGTCCAAAAAGAAGAAGTTCTACGCCAGCAAGCCCAAGGGCAAATAACAAAGTTGCGGTGGAATACGGACTGTTTTGCCTGGAATTAGGCAAATTTAGACCGTATTTCACCGCAACTCATATTGGGATGGCGGATGCCGACCTATCCCTGGATGACCAATCGGTAACCAATACCCACGTGCGTCTGGATATAGCGCGGATGCGCGGGGTCGGACTCGATCTTCTTGCGCAGCGTGCCCATAAAGACGCGCAGGCTCGCCAGGTCGCTCTTAGTTGCCGTGCCCCAAATCTCGTGCAGGATAAACTGGTGCGTCAGTACCTTGTCGGCGTTATGCGCCAGCAGGCACAGGAGCTTATACTCGATCGGCGTCAGATGCAGTTCCTCGCCATCCATCGTGGCGATGCCGGCATCAAAATCGATATGCAGCTCACCGGTATCGAACGAGCCCTCGGAGACAACGCCGCCCGTCTGCGCATACGAAAGGCGCCTGAGCGTCGTGCGAATGCGCGCGAGCAGTTCCTCGACCGAAAACGGCTTGGTCAGGTAGTCGTCGGCACCGGCATCGAGCGCGCGGATTTTGTCCGCGTCCTCGCTGCGCGCCGAGACCACGATAATCGGCATGCCCGACCATGCGCGCACCGACTCCACCACCTTGACGCCGTCCATATCGGGCAGGCCCAGATCGAGCAGCACAATGCTCGGCGTCTGCGACGAGGCGGCGGCGATAGCGGCATGGGCGGTCTCCACAGCCATATGGCGCAAGCCGTGCGCCTCGAGCGCGGCAACAATAAGATTGCGGACGGCGGGGTCGTCCTCAACGACCAAGATGAGCGGTTTTACGGCAGAGTTCGGCACAGCGCTACTCCTTATCAAACGAAACGTCAGCGACGGGAAGCTCAATCGTAAAGACCGAGCCGTGCGGGTCCGCCGCGGCAACCTCTATGCTACCGCCATGTGCCAACGCAATGGAACGGCAGAGCGAAAGACCCAGGCCAACGCTGCGGTGGCTGTCAGCCAGACCATGGTTGGCGGTATAGAACGACTCAAAGATCCGCTCGCGATCCTCGGGTGCGATGCCCGGACCATCATCGGCCACCGAGCACGCCACGCGTCCATCGTCGACGCTAATCGAAATCACGATATGCGAACCCGCGGGCGTATAGGTGATGGCGTTGTTCACCAGATTGACCACCAGCTGCACCATCAGGCGCGCATCGACGTTGACGAGCGCCGGCTCATCGCACGCCACCACCTTAAGGTCGTGCTCGC
>CATYHY010000095.1 GCA_958407085.1 uncultured Collinsella sp.
GCGTTTTGATGGTTCGGATCGGATTGTCTCGACATGTGTCCGACTGAACATTTCTTTGTCCTATCTCATAAGGAGGATGGCATGGCTGATTCTATGTTCCACCAGCCCGTTATGGGTCGTCGCGCCTTTGTTGGCGGCACCCTTGCTGCGAGCTCCATGGCTTTTCTTGCCGCATGTGGCAAGAAGGGCGGCGACGCTTCCGGTTCTGAGTCCGGTTCGACGCTGAACTTCTACATCAACAACCCGGTCTGCATCGACCCCTACAACGTCCAGGAGGACCAGGGTACTCAGGTCGAGTATCAGCTCTTTGACGCTCTGACCTCTTACGACGCCGAGAAGGGCGAGATCGTTCCGCTGGCTTGCGAGTCCTTTGAGTCCAACGACGACGCCACCGAGTTTACCTTCAAGATCAAGAAGGCCAAGTTCCACAACGGTGACGACGTTACCTCTAAGTCCTTCAAGCTCGGTTGGGAGCGTCTGGTCAACACCAAGTCGGCCATCGCTACCGAGTATGGCCCTTCCGAGGTCTCCTATCACCTTTCCATGGTCGAGGGCTATGACGATCTGCTTGCCGGTAACGCCACCGAGCTCAGCGGTGTTACGTGCCCTGACGATGAGACCCTCGTCGTCAAGCTGTCTTCCGCTTACGCCGACTTCCCCTTCGTCGCCTCTCACCCGGCTCTGGCCCCGGTTCCCGAGTGCGCCGAGTCCGATGTCAAGAGCTTCTACCTTGCCCCGGTCGGTAACGGCCCGTTCATGATGGACGGCAAGTGGGAGGATGGCCAGGAGATCAACGTCAAGAAGTTCGACGATTACTATGGCGACAAGGTCAAGATCGATGGCATCCACTTCCAGGTCATCAAGGACATGGAGACCGCTTACAAGGAGTTCCAGGCCGGTAACCTCGATGTCTGCGACGTTCCCGTCGCTCAGATCGATGCCGCCAAGAAGGATCGCGGCGTGTCCAAGGACGGCTACACCATGGGTGACGGCGAGCGCATGCTGCTCGGCGCCGAGCCTTCCACCTACTACCTGACCTGCAACAACACGGCCGAGCCGTTCAACAACGCTGACCTGCGTAGGGGTATCTCCCTGGCCATTAACCGTGAGGCCATCTGCAAGACCATCTTCAAGGGTACCCGTACCCCCGCCGACGGCATTGTTCCTCCGGGCATCGATGGCTACAAGGAGGGCGCATGGGAGTTCTGCGCCTACGACGTCGACAAGGCTAACGAGTACCTCGACAAGGTTGCTCCTGCCGGTGCCAACGGTGACCGTGGCATTAGTGTGACCCTTTCCTACAACCAGGACGGTGGCCACAAGGAGATCATGGAGTCCATCATCGGCGACCTCGCCAAGGTTGGCGTTACCGCTGTCTCCGATACCCCCGAGTGGTCTGCCCTGCTCGAGCAGTATCAGAACTTCAACTATCAGTTCGGTCGTCTGGGCTGGATTGCCGACTACCCGATTATGGACAACTTCCTGTATCCGCTGTTCCACTCCGACTCCCTCGGTGGCGACAACCGCTCTGGTTACAACAACCCCGAGTTCGACGCCAAGGTCGACGAGGCTCGCACTACGGTTGACGACAAGGAGCGCGTCGCTAAGATGCAGGAGGCCGATGCAATGGTCGCTGCCGACTGCCCGGTCATCCCGGTGATGTTCTACACGCACACCATCGCCGGCTCCGATCGCATCAAGCACCTCTATGTCGATCCGCAGAAGCACGCCGATCTGGGTACCGCTGAGCTCGCTTAAGAGTTTGCAGCTTCCGTGAGGGTCAAGTATTTACGTAGACCTCATGGGAAACATACAGTTCTCCCTAACCTGGGGTAAACTGGCTGATGGTAATTTTGGGATGCCGGTCTGGCGATCGGCATCCCATTTAGGTTAATCCCTAGATAGGGGAGTGGTATGGGTAAGTACATCGTTAAACGTGTGCTTCAGTTCATCCCGGTGTTTTTGGGCGTTACGCTGATTCTGTTCGCCCTCCAGAATATCGTGCCGGGAGATCCGATCAAGCTGATCGGTGGAGACAAGGCTCTGTCCCCCGAGGTGGAGCTTCAGCTTCGCGTTCGCTATCACCTGGTCCAGACGGACGAGGACGGCAACGCGATCCTTGACGAGAACGGCGACCCCGTTCAAACGTCGCTCGTGGACCGTTACTTGTATTACATGAACGGCCTGCTTCATGGCGATCTGGGCAATTCGTATCAGCGCAAGCTGCCGGTTACGGAAATTTTTGCCCAGAAGTATCCGTATACGGTCAAACTTGCCGCGTGCGCCATCGTGCTCGAGGCAATCATGGGTATCGGTGCGGGTATCATTTCGGCGGTAAAGCGTTATTCCTTCTGGGATATTTTGGTAACGCTCACCACGTCGATCCTCGTTGCGGTCCCGGCCTTCTGGCTCGGTATGTTGCTGCAGCTGTTCTTTGGCGTCATCCTCAAGGACGCTACGGGCGGTGCAATCTCCATGCCGATCTCGGGTGCCGGCGGTTCCAGCTCTCAGTATCAGGATTGGATGCACTATGTGCTTCCGACCATTACGCTGGCTTCGGTTTCGACCGCTTATGCCGCCCGCATTATGCGCTCGCAGCTGCTTGACGTCATGAACCAGGATTACATCCGTACGGCAAAGGCCAAGGGTCTCTCCAATCGCGCGATCATCGTCAAGCATGCGCTTAAGAATGCACTCATCCCCGTCGTTACCTATATTGGTGTCGACTTTGGTGGCATGCTTTCGGGCGCCATCCTGACCGAGACGGTTTTTAACTGGCCCGGTATCGGCTATGAGGTCTATCGCGCCATTAGCATGCGTGACTGGCCCATCGTTATGGGCGGCGTTACGCTCATCGTCGTCGTCGTCATGGTGATTAACCTGCTCGTCGACATTAGCTATGCATTCCTCGACCCGCGCATCCGCCTTGGCGGTCCGTCGGATAAGGCCTAAGGGAGGTACGTCTCATGCAGGAAACTGATTCTCAGTCTCAGGAGCAGGCTACCGCCACCAAGGCCGCATCTGCTCCCGCCAAGTCCCGCACGCTGTGGGGTGACGCTTTTAAGCGTCTTCGCAAGAACAAGCTCGCCGTTATCGGTGTCTGCTGGATCATCATCGTCGTTTTGGTTGCCCTGACCGCAGATCTGTGGGCTAAGCCCTGGCTCGGTTCGCCGACGGCTTCCGACTCGACCACCATGGCCGAGACGTCGCTGTTGGCTCCGTGTGCAGAGCACCCGTTTGGCACCGACGCCCTTGGTCGCGACATTCTCGTCCGCGTTATCTACGGTGCACGCGTTTCGCTGTCCGTCGGCATTATGGCCACCGCGATCTCCACGGTGATCGGTCTGGTCATGGGTGCTCTGGCCGGTTTCTACGGCGGGATCTGGGATACGATCATCATGCGCTGTGCGGACATCTTCCTGGCGTTCCCGTACGTGCTGTTCGTTGTCGCCATGATCGCCGTTATCGGCCGTGGTCTTCAGAACGTCTTTATCGCCATCGGTATTCTCGGCTGGCCTTCGATTGCGCGCGTCTTCCGCTCTGCAATCTTGACGGTCAAAGAAAACGACTATGTTGACGCTGCGCGCGCGATGGGTGCATCTGATGCTCGTATCGTAGTGCGTCACATCTTCCCGAACTCCGTCGCCTCCATCGTGGTCTACGCGACCATGAACATTGGTGGCGCCATTCTGACCGAGTCCGCTCTGTCCTTCCTCGGCATGGGCGTTATTCCGCCTACGCCTTCGTGGGGCTCCATGATTCAGGACGGTCAGCAGTATCTTCTGACTGCTCCCTGGATGATGATCATGCCCGGTCTGGCAATTCTCTCGACGGTGCTCGCCTTCACCCTGCTGGGTGACGGTCTGCGCGACGCCCTCGACGTCAAGATGAAGGACGCATAAGGATGAAGAAGAACAAGAACTATGTGGACCTGAAGGACCAGCCGGTTCCCGAGGGCCAGCATCTGCTCGAGGTCGATGACCTTAAGATGTATTTCCATACCGAGGATGGTGTCGTTCGCGCTGTCGACGGTGTGTCCTACACGCTCGATCGCGGCGAGACCCTGGGTGTCGTCGGTGAGTCCGGCTCCGGTAAGTCCGTGACCGCCATGACCATCATGGGCCTCATCTCGATGCCTCCGGGAAAGATCGAGGGCGGCGACGTTCGCTATCGCGGTCGTTCTATCCTCGAGATGACCGAGGAAGAGATGCAGCACATTCGCGGAAACGACATCGCGATGATCTTCCAGGATCCTATGACCTCCTTGAACCCGGTCTATAAGATCGGCAAGCAGGTGGGCGAGGGCCTTCGTCTGCACCGTGGCTACTCCAAGCAGGAGGCGCTCAAGCGCGCTACCGAGCTTTTGGACCTCGTGGGTATCCCCGAGCCCGAGAAGCGCGTCAATGAGTATCCGCACCAGTTCTCCGGCGGTATGCGTCAGCGTGTCATGATCGCTATGGCTCTTGCCTGCGATCCCGATATCCTGATTGCCGACGAGCCCACGACGGCTCTGGACGTTACCATTCAGGCTCAGATTATCGAGCTCATGCAGGAAATGCAGGAGAAGAACGGCAACGCCATCATCATGATCACCCATGACCTGGGCGTTGTCGCTGATATGGCCGACAAGATCATGGTTATGTACGCCGGCCGTCCCGTCGAGTTCGGTACTGCTGAGGAAATCTTCTACGAGAGCCGCCACCCCTACACCTGGGGCCTTATCCGCTCCATCCCGGAGCAGGCCATCGATGAGAAGAAGCCGCTTACGCCGATTCATGGCAACCCGCCTTCGCTCATGAACCTGCCCGAGGGCTGCGTGTTCTCTCCTCGCTGCCCCTATGCGACGGATAAGTGCCGCAAGCAGCGCCCCGAGCGTTTTGTTACCGAGTCTGGTCACTATTCTGCGTGCCACTACGCTGGCGACCCCGAGTTCCTCAAGAACGCTCCTGTGACGTCCCGTACGCGCAAGGATTCCAAGAAGGGAGGCGAGGCGTAATGGCAGATACCAACGAGCGTACTCCGCTGCTGAAGGTCGAGCACCTCTCTAAGGAGTTCCCCGCTGAGTCCGGCATGTTCGCCAAGCGCTTCTCCAAGCGTGTCGTCTCTGCTGTAAATGACATCTCTTTTGAGATTTATCCTGGCGAGACCTTCGGTCTGGTTGGCGAGTCTGGTTGCGGTAAGTCCACCACGGGCCGTACTATCATGCGCCTGACCAAGCCGACCGCCGGTAAGGTGTTCTTCCAGGGTAAAGATGTTGCCGAGATGAGCAAGCATGAGATCAAGGACATGCGTCGCGAGATGCAGTTTATCTTCCAAGATCCTTATGCTTCGCTCAACCCTCGTATGACCATCGGTGAGATCGTCTCCGAGCCCATGACCATTCACGGCGTGGGCACCAAGGAGGAGCGCATTGAGCGCGTCCGCGAGCTTCTCGACGTTGTCGGACTGAACCCCGAGCACATCAACCGTTATCCTCATGAGTTCTCCGGCGGTCAGCGTCAGCGTGTCGGCATCGCCCGCGCGTTCGCTTTGAAGCCCAAGCTGATCATCTGCGACGAGCCGGTTTCCGCTTTGGATGTGTCCATTCAGGCCCAGGTTCTGAACCTGCTCAAGGAACTTCAGGACAAGTTCGGTACCGCGTATCTGTTTATCGCTCACGACCTGTCCGTCGTGCAGCACATTTCCGATCGCGTTGCCGTTATGTATCTGGGTAAGATGGTTGAGGTTTCGGACTGGAAGACGCTCTACAG
>CATYHY010000096.1 GCA_958407085.1 uncultured Collinsella sp.
CTCGGTCGCATGCTCAAATGTGCGACAGATCTTCTCGCCCACCACGGAACCCATCGAGCCCATCATAAAGTTGGCGTCCATAAAGAAGAGCGCGGTATCGAAGCCGCAGATTTTACCCCTACCGCACACGACGGCATCACGCTCGCCCGAACGCTCGCTCACGCTCTTGAGCTTGTCGGCATAGCCGGGAAACGAGAGAAAGTCCTCCGACGCCAGATTGGCATCCCATTCCTCAAACGTGCCCTCGTCGACCGTCATGCGCATGCGCGCGCGACCACTCACGCGAAAGTGTTTTCCGCAACGAGGGCAGACCTCGAGGTTGTCGTGCAGGCGCGCCTCATCGATCACGCGGCGGCACTCCGGGCACTTGATAAACACATGGCGCGCGGGAAACTCGGCGCACGACTCGGTCATCGGCCCCTCGAGGACGTTGACCGTCTTCGCTTTTCTATTCATCAGCATAGAGATGCCCCATCAGATCGGTGTGATACATGCCCGACAAGAACTCGTCGTTTGCCAGCACGTCGAGCTGAAGCTCGCTGTTTTCGCTCACGCCCTCAATCACGAGCTCGCCCAGGGCCGAGCGCATCTTGCGAATGGCGCCGTCACGCGTGGGCGCACACACGATGAGCTTGCCAAGCATGGAGTCGTAGTACGGCGGAACTTTTGCACCGGTAAACATGGCGGAATCCCAGCGCACGCGCGGACCACCCGGCACACGCAACGCGGTGACCGTTCCGCATGACGGCAGAAAGTCCGGCGTTTCGGCATTGATGCGGCACTCCATGGCGTGGTTGCGGACCGGCATGTCCTCCTGCTCAAAGGGCAGAGGCTGGCCGGCTGCCACGCGCAGCTGCCACTTGACCAAGTCGGTATCGGTCACAAACTCCGTAACCGGATGCTCCACCTGCAAGCGCGTGTTCATTTCCATAAAGTAGAAATTGCCGTCGTCCGAATACAGGAACTCGATGGTACCGGCTCCTTCGTAGCCGACGGCACGAGCCAGGTCACGCGCTGCCTTGTGCATGCGAGCACGAATGTCGTCGTGTCCGTCGAGGCACGGCGCGGGGCTCTCCTCGATCAGCTTTTGGTTGCGGCGCTGCACCGAGCACTCGCGCTCGCCGAGCGAAAACACATGGCCCTGCTTATCGGCCATAATCTGCACCTCAACGTGGTGCGCCGGCGCGACGAACTTCTCCATGTAGCACTCGCCGTCGCCAAAAACGGCCTCGCCCTCGGCACGCGCCTCGATGAACGCCTTTGCCGCATCTTCCACGCGCTCGACCTTGCGAATGCCGCGACCGCCACCACCTGCACGCGCCTTAATAAGCACGGGGCAGCCAATGCGCTCGGCCTCGGCCGTTGCCTCCTCGGGGCTTTTGAGCAAATCGCAGCCCGGTACGATGGGCACGCCCGCCGCGGCAGCCGTTCGACGTGCGGCATCTTTGTCGCCCATGCTGTCGATCACCTCGGCCGAAGGACCGACAAACGTCAGGCCATACTTGTCGCAGTCGCGCACGAAGCTCGCCTTCTCGGAAAAGAAGCCATAGCCGGGATGGATCGCCTTTGCTCCCGACTTCACGGCACAGGTGAGCACAGCATCGTCGTTGAGGTAGCTCTCGGCAAGACGCGGGCCGCCGATGCAATACGCCTCGTCGGCAAGCTGCACGTGCAGCGCGTCCGCATCGGCCGTGGAATAAACGGCGACGGTCTTGATGCCCATATCGCGGCACGCGCGGATAACACGGACCGCGACTTCTCCGCGGTTGGCGATGAGCACTTTGTCGAACATGAAGCCTTCCTTAACTTTCGTGCATGAGTGCAAAAGACATATCGGCGCGGCAGCAAACCTCACCGTTGACGCTCGCAGTACCCGTCGCAAAGCGGAACGGCCCGCGCGCACGCGTGATGGAGCACACCAGATCCACCGTGTCGCCCGGGCGCACCGGACGCTTAAAGCGCACCTTGTCCAGACTCGTGTAGAACGGCGTCGCGCCGCGCGCCTCCTCATCGCCCATCAGCAGCACGCAACAGTTTTGGGCGAGCATCTCGCACTGAATCACGCCGGGGACCACCGGGTTTCCCGGAAAATGCCCCTGCAAAAAGTACTCGTCGCCCGTGATCGTGATCTTGCCGTGGGCCTCGTCGCCCACCAGCTCGGCCTCGTCGAGCAAAAGCATCGGTTCGCGATGCGGCAACAGTTCCTTAAGCTCTTCTTTGTTCATGGATATCACCTATCCGATCCTCATGAGGCAGCTGCCAAACTCCACGAGGTCGCCGTCGGCCACGCAGATCTCGAGCACCTCGCCGTCTGCCTCTGCCGTTACCTCGTTGAGAACCTTCATGGCCTCGATGATGCAGAGCGTCTCGCCGGCCTTGACCTTAGAGCCCACGTGCACAAACGGCTCGTCGCCCGGCGCCGGGGCAGCATAGAAAACGCCGACCATGGGAGCGGTCACCTCGGTGCCCTTGGGCTCCGGTGCGGCGGCAGGTGTCTGCGCGGCGGGCTCCGGTGCGGCAGGCGCGACTGTGGGAGCTGCAACTGGAGCGGCCATAGCGCTCGGCATGGGCATGGGCACGGCAACCGGCTGTGCGGCGCTCGCGCGCTCGAGTTCGACCGCGGTGCCATCGGGCTCCTCAACGCGTACGCGCGTGAGGCCGCGGTCCTCCATAACATCGGCTATCTCGGCAAGTCTTTTGGAATCCATGCTCTAGCTCCTCGTATATCTACGCAGCGCGATGGCGGCGTTGTGCCCGCCAAAGCCCAGGTTGGTCGAAAGCGCCCAGGTAAGGTCGGCGCGAACCGCGCGATTGGGCGTGTAGTCAAGATCGCAGGCGGGATCGGGCGTGTGGTAGTTAATGGTCGGCGGCACCACGCCCTGCTCGAGCGCCATGGCGCAGGCCATGACCTCGATGGCGCCCGTGGCACCGATCATGTGGCCGGTCATCGACTTAGTCGACGAGACGTGCGCGGCGCGCGCCGCGTCCTCGCCGAGCGCACGCTTAATGCCCGCCGTCTCGGACGAATCGTTGAGCTTGGTCGATGTGCCGTGGGCATTGATGTAGAGGCCCTCGGAAGGCCTGACGTCGCCCTCGGTCACCGCCAGCGATATCGCGCGGGCAATGCCGGCAGCCTCGGGATCAGGGCTCGTGATGTGATAGGCATCATCGGTGTTGCCGTAGCCCACGACCTCGGCATAAATGTGCGCACCGCGCGCCTGCGCATGTTCCATGCTCTCGAGCACGAGCACGCAGGCGCCCTCGCCCATCACAAAGCCATCGCGGTCTGCATCGAACGGGCGGCAAGCCGTCGCGGGATCAGGGTTGGTGGTCAATGCGCGGCAGGACGTAAAGCCCGCAACGGCATCGGGGATAATTGCGGCCTCGGCGCCGCCCGCGAGGATCGCGTCGGCATAGCCGTGCTTTATGGCGCGGAACGCCTCGCCCACCGCATGGGCCGAGGTTGCGCACGCGGTCACCACGGGCAGGGTCGGGCCCTTTGCCTTGTGGCGGATTGCGATATTGCCCGATGCCATGTTGGGGATCATCATCGCGATCATATAGGGCGATGCGCGGCGGGGCCCACGTTCGGCAATCGTATGGACGTTGTCGACGAGCGTCGTCATGCCGCCCACGCCCGAGCCCACGTAGACGCCCAGGCGCTCGCGATCGATGGCGCCTTCGATATCAAAGCCCGCATCGTGCATGGCCTCGTCTGACGCCGCCAGGGCAAACTGGACGCAGGGGTCCAGGTGCTTGGCGTCACGCTTGCCAAAGTACTCGTTGCCGTCAAAGCCCTTGACCTCGGCTGCCACCTTGACGGCAAACGCATCGGTATCGAAGTGCGTGATCGGGCCGATGCCGCACGTGCCGGCGCACATGGCCGCCCAGGTGGCAAGCGCGGTGTTGCCGAGCGGCGACACGGCACCGATACCGGTGATTGCAACTCTCTGTTCCATCATGGTCTCCTCATCCAAGCCGTTCTTCGGCCCTGGTTTCTACATCGCCATTCCGCCGTCGACGCGCACGACCTCACCCGTAATGTAGGCAGCCGCATCACTCGCCAGAAAGCGCACTACGCCGGCCACCTCCTCAGGGCGCGCCATACGCTTAAGGGGAATCTGCTCCTCGGTTACCGTACGCACCTTCTCCGAGAGCTTTGCCGTCATATCCGTCTCGACAAACCCGGGGGCAACCGCGTTCACTCGTACGCCGCGGGGCGCAAGCTCGCGCGCCACCGCCTTGGTCAGGCCGATCACGCCCGCCTTGGAGGCAGCGTAGTTGGCTTGCCCGGCATTGCCCATCAGGCCCACGACCGAGCTCATGTTGACGACGCAGCCGCCGCGCTGGCGCATAAAGGTCTTGGTGAGCGCGCGCGTCGTGTTAAACGTTCCTTTAAGATTGACATCGAGCACGCGATCGAAGGCGTCATCGCCCATGCGCATGAGCAGGCCATCGCGGGTGATGCCAGCGTTGTTGACGAGCGCCCAAATGGAGCCAAAGTCGTTGAGGACCGCTTCCACGCACGCGTTGACGGCAGCGGGGTCGGCCACGTCGCATTGATATGAGCGCGCCGTGGCGCCAGCCGCCTCGCAGGCGTCGCACGTCTCGCGCGCCGCATCGACGCTGCCGGCATAGAC
Organism: uncultured Collinsella sp.; assembly: GCA_958407085.1. Taxonomy (GTDB): domain Bacteria; phylum Actinomycetota; class Coriobacteriia; order Coriobacteriales; family Coriobacteriaceae; genus Collinsella. Next base: position 4,641 of record CATYHY010000096.1, read on the forward strand.
GACGGCGATATCGTAGCCATCCTCCGCCAGACCGATAGCGCAGGCGCGGCCGATACCCCGCGAGCCGCCCGTGACCAGTGCCACGCGACGTGAGTCGTTGCGCTCGAGCGCGCCATTGTTCAAGTTGCCCATGTCATTCCTTTCGGGTTACAGCCCTGTGGACTATGCGAGCTCGTCGGCAATAGCTGCGACCTGCTCGGCCGTCTCGCACGAATACACACGAACGTCGCTCAGCGTACGCTTGACCAGGCCGGACAGCGTTTTGCCGGGGCCGACCTCAATAAATGTGTCGATGCCTTGATCCTGCAGAGCATGCAGCGTATCGACCCAGCGTACGGCATGGCTCACCTGATTGGCCAAGACATCCGATGCCGTCTGGGGATCCGCCGGATAGGGCGCCGCTGTCATATTTGCCAAAACAGGAATGAGCAACGGGGACGGCGCGTGACCGGCCTCAATATATGCGGCAAGGCCACAGGTCGCCTCGGCCATATAGGGGCTATGAAATGCACCCGACACCGCGACCTTCATGGCGCGGCCGCCAGCCTCTTTTACTAGGACGTCGAGCTCCTGCAGTGCCTCGGGCGCTCCGGCAACAACCGTCTGCTGCGGGCTGTTGTAGTTGACCGGCCAGCAGTCCTCGCCGGCCTGCGCAGCCAGGCCCTCGACTTGCGCCGCATCAAGCTTGATGACGGCGCGCATGCCGCCCGGATGGCGCTCGGCAGCCGCGGCCATCAGCGCCGCGCGCTCGCACACGAGCTCAAAGCCTGCTCGCGTATCGAATGCCCCCGCAAAGGTGAGCGCGGCGACCTCGCCAAGCGAAAAACCCGCACAGGCGGCAGGTGCCACGCCGCGCTCGCGCAGGGCGGCAGCTGCTGCCAGGTCGTGCACGAACACGCAAGGCTGCGTGTTCTCGGTCTGCGAGAGCTCCTCCTTGGAGGCGCTCCGGCACTGCTCGCTCGTCCCCGGGCGCACCTCATCGGCAATGGCGAACACCTCGGCGGCCGCCGGCGATGCCTCGATCAGGTCGACGCCCATCGCGGGGTGTTGGGCACCCTGGCCGGCAAACA
>CATYHY010000097.1 GCA_958407085.1 uncultured Collinsella sp.
GCGAGTCAGCATGGCGAGAGCGCTTATCCCTCGTTCTCCGGACTCGATTAGCAGCTTCCCCAAGCACCGCACCTTGCCGTTCAATCGTCGCTCACGTACTTAAGTACGCTTCGCTCCTCTTTCACGGCAATCTGCGGCACTTGGGAAACCTGCTAAGACCAGTCAGTTGAACTTTTTGATTTCTGAGGTTGGTTTGCGGCACCTGGGAAACCCGCGTCTCATGTAAAGGGATACGTTAATTATTGAGAGGAATTCATTATGAAAAAGATCACGGCTATCGTGCGCCAGGAAAAGCTTGAGGTTCTTAAAGATGCGCTGTTTGCTGCCGATGTTCGCGGCATGACTATCAACCAGGTGCAGGGCTGCGGTGCACAGCATGGCTGGAAGGAATACGCGCGCGGCAACGAGTTACTTGTCAACACGATCCCTAAGGTACAGTTCACCCTTATTTGCGCCGATGAGCACGTCGATGGCATTGTCGACATCATCTGCAACGCCGCTCGCACCGGAGCCGTCGGCGATGGCAAGATCTGGGTCGAGCCGGTCGAGGAAGTCATCCGCATCCGTACCGGCGAACGCGGCCCCGCTGCGGTGTAGGACAATCTTTCGCCTGACGGGCGCGCCTCTCTTGGGGCGCGCCCGTTCTCGTCTACAATATCGTGCAGACGAAGGAGAGGCATGCCCATGATCAAGATGTTTGCGAGTGACTTAGACGGAACACTGCTGAACGCCCTGCACGAAGCAGATGGGACCATCCGCCGTGCCATTCGCGAGCTGACCGAGGCTGGCCTGCATGTGGTTCCTGCGACCGGGCGCTCGACGTTGCCGATCGGCGAACATGGCTTTACGGGGCTGGCGCTCGATGCCTGCTGCTCTAACGGCTCCATTGTGCGCGACAGTCATGGCGAGGTGCTCAAGACCTGGACCATCGATCCGCAGATCACCGAGGAGCTGCTCAAGGAGTTCCCGGACATTTGCTTTGATTGCTCCACGCCCGATGGCATGTTCTCGAGCGGCTCGTTCGAGATGCATCAGGCGGGCTTTAAAAAGGACAGTCCTATCAAGCGCATCGTGATGCGCGGCATGCGTGCACGTGGCGGCTATCACGAGGAGCAGTATTTCGACCAGTCGATCGGCGACATCTTGCGCCACGATGTGTGCAAGATCAACTGCCGTGTGACCTCGCCCGAGCTGGAGCGCGACCTTAAGGCGTATTTGGCCGAGCGCTCGGACCGCGTGGTCAACGCGCCGTTTGATCCGGTGATGTTCGAGATCACGGACGTGGCGTGCAACAAGGGCGAGAGCGTGGCCTGGCTGGCGGGCTACTACGGTATTGCCGAGGATGAGGTCGCGGTCTACGGCGACGGCGGCAACGACATCGCCATGCTCAAACGCTTCCGCCACAGCTACGCGACCAAAAACGCAAGCGATGCCGCCAAGGCCGCCGCGAGCGCAACTATCGGCAGTTGCATGGTCCACGCCGTCCCCAAACACATGCTCGCCACCATGCGCAAGCAAAACTCTCGCACCGTCATCGAATAATGTGACAAAGGGACAGTCCCTTTGTCACATGGGAGATGCCGGCTTTTGGCGTATAGGACTGTTACGCTTTCGCCACCAACAAATTTCGAGTTATTCGGCCTGTCGGAGGTCGTTAAATGGCTAAAGATGCCCTCGCAGGAACATTCATACCTCTAACGGTGTTTGATTCGGTGACGTAAGTGCGCAAATGGGCATGTATGCGCTCAAATAAGGACAAAAACTCTCAGATAATCCCGGTGGTGCATTTATGCAGAACCAGCAGCGTGGCCGAATAACTCGAAAAATGTAGGTAGCAGTTCGGCGACAAGCTCGGGTATGGCAAAGGAACTGCTCCTTCGCCATGCCCGAGTTCCGATCTTCTGATATGCGAACAAACATTCGCATATCTAACTGCGCTTTGATAGAATTGATACTGTTGGCGGCAGTTCCATGTGCCGGGCAGCGCCCTCCATCTGATGGGAGGTGATGCCCATGACCGATTTGATTGATTTCGTGAGACTTCTGACCGCTTTGGTCTCGTTCTCCACGGCGCTCGTCGGGCTTTCCGAGGCACTCAAGCAACGTTCGAAGCAACGTAAGACGATATGAGAAAGCCATTTGGGTCGCCTCCCCCGCGGCGCAGCTTCTTTCCGCGGGCTCGGGATGCCACAATGGGCTTTGAGTATCGGCCCGTGCGGTAGCCCTTACCGCACCTGCGGGGAGGAGGCTTCCCATGCCCCATGTTACCTCCATCGGCCTGGACGTCCACGCGCGATCGGTCGCCGCCGCGGCGTTCAACCCCTTCACCGGCGAGGTGGTTCGCCGCAGCTTCGGCACCGACGCCTCCGAGATCGCGGAGTGGGCCCTCGGCTTCGAGGACCCGAGGGCGTGCTACGAGAGCGGCCCCACCGGGTTCCACATGGCGCGCGAGCTGCGCGCGCTCGGCCTCGACTGCGCCGTGGCCGCCGTCTCCAAGATGCAGAGGCCGGCGGCGGACGCCCGGCGCAAGAACGACCGGCGCGACGCCGAGTTCATCGCCCGCATGCTCGCCACCCACAACATCGTGGAGGTCCCGCTGTCCGATGCGGCCGTCGAGGCCGCCCGGGACCTCGACCGCGCTCTCGACGACGCCACGGCGGAGTACCGCCGCGCCAGGCAGCGCCTCAACATGTTCCTGATCAGGCTGGGCCACGTCTGGGACGAGCGCAACGCCGACGGGACGAGGAAGGGATCCTGGACGCGCGCCCACTGGAGGTGGATATCCGGGATCAGGCTCGAGGGGCCCCAGCGCGACGTGCTCGAGTACTACGTCACGGCCGCGAGGTGCGCGGAGTCGGACCGCCGGCAGCTCGAGAAGAAGGTGCTCGCCCTCGCCCGGACCGACCGGTGGCGCCCGGCCGTCGAGGCGCTCTCCTGCATCAAGGGAATCGACACCCTGACGGCCTTCAGACTCGCAGCCGAGGCGGGCTCCTTCACGAGGTTCCGGACGGCCCCGGCCTTCGCGAGCTGGTGCGGGCTGGTCCCGTCGGAGCGCTCGAGCGGCGAGACCGAGCGGCGCGGCGGGATAACCAAGACGGGCAACCGGCTCGCCAGGACGGCACTGGTGGAGTCGGCGTGGCACTACCTGACGTGCACGCCCCGCCCGAAGGCCCCGGCGCCCGGCGCGGACGTCCCCGCGGCGATCCGGGCGCGCGCCGACGACTGCACTGCCAGGCTCTGCCGCCGCCGCGAGGCGCTGGCGGCGGCGGGCAAGAGCTCGTGCAAGGCAAACGCCGCCGTCGCGCGCGAGCTCGCCTGCTGGGTCTGGGAGATCGGGTGCCGGGCGGAGGGGACCCTCGGCTGACCCCGTCGGACAACAAGCCTCCCGCCGGGAGGGCCCGCGCCTCGACGCATCGCCGGCGCGCGTTCACGAGCCCTTTTTGGGCAGCCCAAGGGCCGCGCCCGTGAACAAGACTGGTTTCGGACGAGCGCGCCGGACGGAGAATCGAAATGCGGTGGGGTGTGCGGACATACCGGGCTGACCGCCGGCAGCGCGCCCGCAAGAGCCCGCGGATATTAGCTTGCCAGGCAAGCGTCGACTAAACGTGCAGCGTGCGCGGGCCCTCCCGACGGGAAACGAAAAAGCCCGGTTTAAAACCGGGCTCGAACAAACACGCCTATTGACAATGGCTTTCTCATATTAAAGGGGTCGCCGCCGCTAAGGCGTTGACCCCTTAATCCAAGCAACGGCGCTGCCCAGCTTTCCAGAACTTGGGCTGCCGTCGACACTATTCTACCCACGAATGACATTTTGAACAATCGGCAATGCCGCTCCAAAAGCCAGGCACAACTGGCACAACCTAGGCGGTCGCTGAATGTGACAAAGGGACTGCCCTTTGTCACATTCCAAATATTGCCTTTACGTGTTGATACACACGGTGTGCAATAATACTCGCACTGTGCAATAGCGTACAGTCTGAGTAACAAGGAGGACGCTTGTCCCAGCTCGAGAAATGTGATCGCCGGTCCCTTCGCTCGCAGCGCGCCCTTCGCCAGGCGCTTGCCAGCGAGCTTGCCGAAAGCGGCGACCTTTCGCGCATTAACGTCGCGTCGCTCACCGAGCGCGCCGGTCTTACGCGTCGAACGTTCTATTCGCACTACCGCGATATCCCCGACTTTATCAGTCAGATCGAGGACGGCCTGCTTGCCGAGATTCGCGAGCGGGTGGAGCTTATCACCGCAGCTCAATTACCCGATCTTTACCGCAACATCGACGAGCTCGAGCCGGCACCCGGTTCGGTTGAGCTGCTTCGCTATCTTGCGGCTAATCGCGACCTTATCGGGGCCCTACTGGGTCCGGGCGGCGACCCCGCCTTTATTAAAAAGATCATCGATACCGCACGCGAGGCCGTGGTGCCGCGTGCACAGACGGGCATCTTGGGCCTGGCACTGGGCACCTTCTTTGACTACTACGTTACCTATGTCGTGAGTGCCGAGGTCGGCCTGATTCAGCGCTGGTTTGAGCGTGGGCTCACCGAATCGCCCGAGACCATGGCGCGCATTATGACGGTTATCGCCTTTGTGCGCCCCGGCGACCTGTATGGCCAACCCATCGATATCAACGTGCCGGAATACGGCATGAAGCTATTGAATCTGCAGCTCGAGGACGCGGTCGACACCACCGCAACCGTCGAGTCCAACAACTAAGAGGAGAGACAATGAGCAAACTCGTCGAGGGCATCAAGGACCGCATGGTCGCTGCCGCACGCGAGGCCGCGCCCGCCGTGGTGGACGCCGCGCAGAAGGCCGCGACCGCAGCTGCCGAGAAAGTTGCCGAGGCAGTTGCCGATGCCAAGAACGCGGCAGGGGAGACGTCCGTCGCTAGCGAGCTCGCCACTGCCGCTGAGCCCGTAGCCGCCGCCCACGCCCCCGAAGGCGCGATCTTCAACCCCGAGAACGCTCGCGGCAACCTGCACCTGGGCATCGACGTGGGCTCCACCACCGTTAAACTTGCCGTGCTCAACGACGACAACCAGATCGTCTACGCCAAGTACCAGCGCCACCACACCGACGTCCGTGCCTGCGCCCGCGACCTGTTCGAGGGCGCTGCGACCGTGCTGCCGACGGCCCAGATGACCTGCGCCATCACCGGCTCGGGCGGCCTTCTGCTGTCCCAGTGGCTCGACCTGGAGTTTGTCCAGGAGGTCATCGCCAGTAAGCGTGCCGTCGAGACCCTCATCCCGGCCACCGATGTCGCCATCGAGCTGGGCGGCGAGGACGCCAAGATCATCTACTTCGATAACGGCATCGAGCAGCGCATGAACGGCACCTGCGCCGGCGGTACGGGCGCCTTCATCGACCAGATGGCCACTCTGCTGCACACCGACGCCAGCGGCCTTAACGAACTCGCGGCCAACGCCACCACCATCTATCCCATCGCCAGTCGTTGCGGCGTTTTTGCCAAGACCGACGTGCAGCCGCTGCTCAACGAGGGTGCCCGCCCCGAAGACGTGGCCGCCTCCATCTTCCAGGCCGTCGTGACCCAGACCATCTCGGGCCTGGCGTGCGGCCGTCCCATCCGCGGCAACGTCGCCTTCCTGGGCGGCCCGCTGCAGTATCTCTCCGAGCTGCGTCACCGCTTCTACCTCACGCTCAACCTGGACGAGGAGCACCGTATCGTGCCCCAAA
>CATYHY010000098.1 GCA_958407085.1 uncultured Collinsella sp.
ACGGCGACTCGCGCGGCTGGTTCAAGGAGAACTGGCAGCGCGCCAAGATGACCGCGCTGGGCATCCCCGACCTTCGCGTCGTCCAGAACAACATCTCCTACAACGACAGCCGCGGCGTCACGCGCGGCATCCACGCCGAGCCCTGGGACAAGTTCATCTCCGTGGCCCGCGGCTCGGTCTTCGGCGCATGGGTGGACCTGCGCGAGGGCAGCGCCACCTACGGCAAGGTCTACACGACCGTGCTCGACCCCTCGAAGGCCATCTACGTGCCGCGCGGCGTGGGCAACTCCTTCCAGGCGCTGGAGGACGGCACCGCCTACACCTACCTGGTGGACGCCCACTGGTCCCTCGAGCTGAAGAAGACCTACACCTTCGTGAACCTCGCCGACCCCGAGCTCGCCATCGAGTGGCCGATCCCTCTCGACGAGGCCACCGTATCCGATGCCGACCTCAACCACCCGATGCTCAGGGACGTCGTCCCCATGGCGCCGAAGCGCACCCTCGTCACCGGCTGCGACGGCCAGCTGGGCCATGCGGTCCGCGCGCTGGCCGAGGAGCGCGGCGTCGCCAAGGACTTCGACTTCTGCGACATCGACACCTTCGACATGTCAGACCCGGACGCCTACGCGCAGTACGACTGGTCGCTCTACGGCACCGTGATCAACTGCGGCGCCTACACCGCCGTCGACAGGGCCGAGACCCCCGAGGGCCGCGTGGCCGCCTGGAAGGCCAACGCCACCGGGCCGGCGCTGCTCGCCCGCACCTGCGCCGGGCACGGCATCACCCTCGTCCACGTGTCCAGCGACTACGTCTTCGACGGCACCGCCGAGGTCCACACAGAGGACGAGCCCCTCAGCCCGCTTTCCGTCTACGGCCAGACCAAGGCCGCCGGCGACATCGCCGTGGCCGGGTGCCCGCGCCACTACATCATGCGCAGCTCCTGGGTCATCGGCGAGGGGCACAACTTCGTCAAGACCATGAAGGGGCTGTCCGACCGCGTCGCCGACCCGGAGGACAAGCTCACGCAGGTCACGGTCGTTGACGACCAGCTGGGCCGCCTGACCTTCACGCGCGACATGGCCGAGGCCATCTTCCACGTGCTGGGGACGCACGCCCCCTACGGCACCTACGACTGCACCGGCTCCGGCACCGTCAAGTCCTGGGCCGATATCGCCCGCGCCGTCTTCGAGGCCGCCAACGGCAACGGGGAGAAGGTCGTGCCGGTATCGACCGCCGACTACTACGCGAGCGCCGAGGGCCCCGTCGCCCCGCGCCCGGTCCACTCCGCGCTCGACCTGTCCAGGCTCGAGGCTGCCGGCTTCCACATGCCCGACTGGGAGGAAGAACTGGGGGAGTACATCAAGACGCTCTAGGCGCTATTAACTTTTCGAGAGTAAAAGCCGCCGTTCTTTAACGGCGGCTTTTCTTGTTGGTGGCTATCTGCGCAGTGGTGCCAATAGTATTTTGCGGAAGATCTACCTCTCGCTTGGCTTGGAAGTAGGGTGGCCGGGCTGGTCGTCGTAGGCGTATTTGCTGTACACGTTGACCTCCCACTGCTTTTTTTCGACCTTTGCTACAGAATCTAGGATGAAGCCGGTCGCAAGGCTCAGGCCGCACAGGAACATAAACGAGGCGGCGAGCATAGCGGTGGGGAAGCGCGGGACGAGGCCGGTCTGGAAATATTCGACAACGATGGGCATGCCCAGGGCGAGGCCGAATACCGCGAACAGAAGCGCTACGAGGCTGAAGAACTTCAGCGGGCGGTAGTCCTTGAACAGCGTGCCGATCATCGCAACGACTTTAATGCCGTCGCTCACTGTGTTGAGTTTGGACTCGGAACCCTCGGGACGGTCGCGGTACTCGATGGGCACATCTTTGATGCGCCAGCGGTGGTCGACGGCGTGGATCGAGAGCTCGGTTTCGATCTGAAAGCCCTCGGAAAGCACTGGGAAGGTTTTAACGAACGGGCGGCTCATGGCGCGGTAGCCGGTCATGACGTCATCGAAGCTGTAGCCATAGATCAACTTGATCATGGCGCGGACCAGATTGTTGCCAAAGCCGTGGAAGGCGCGCTTGTTTTCCTCGGCGTAGGTGCCGTTTGAAAGGCGATCGCCTACGGTCATGTCGGCCGTACCGTTAAGGATGGGCTCGCAGAGGGCCTTGGCCGCCTCGGCGGGGTAGGTGTCGTCGCCGTCGACCATCAGGTAGCAATCGGCGTCGATGTCGCGAAACATCTGGCGGCATACGTTGCCCTTTCCCTGACGGGGCTCAAAGCGGACCGTGGCGCCGTGCTCGGTGGCGATGCGTGAGGTATCGTCCGACGAGTTGTTGTCATAGACATAGACCTTCGCTTGCGGAAGCTCGCGGTGAAAGTCGTCGATGACTTTGCCGATCGTGGGCGCTTCGTTGTAGCAGGGGATGATGACGGCGATGGATTCAGAATTCACTCAATGCTCCTTATACGTTCAATCCTTGAAAGTATAGCCGTTTGGGCTTGGCATCCTAAGATGTGGGTTAGTTCTCCAGTTTTGTTGCGCGAATCGTTTGCATGGCCGTCGGGTCTATACTGTTCGTTTGTCAACGATTACGAGTAAAGGAGTTGCATCCGTGTCGGATCAGACAAAGCAACAAGAAACTCGCAGTCTGCCTGCGACGTTTGCTAAGAACGAATTTGAGAAGGACGCGTTTATCCTTCGTCAGCTGGTTACCAAGGATTTTAAGATCAAGTATCGCCGTAGCGTTCTGGGCGTCGCATGGTCGGTGCTCAATCCGTTGCTGATGATGATTGTCATGGCCATCGTGTTCTCGACGATTTTTGCCCAGGGCCGCAATGGCTCGATTACGCCCGAGATGTACCCGCTGTATTTGATCGTGGGTAACGTCACCTTTGCCGTCATGTCCGAGTCTACGAACCAGGCTCTGACGTCGATCGTGGGTGCTGCCCCGCTGCTCAAGAAGGTTAAGGTGCACCGCTGGGTCTTCCCGGTGCAGAAGGTGCTCTTCTCGCTGGTTAACTTTGCCTTCTCTCTGGTCGCCGTAGCTATTGTTATGCTGTGGTTCCGTGTTATGCCTTCTTGGCACCTTATTCTGCTGCCTGTCTGCCTACTGCTGCTTATGTGCTTCTGCATGGGCCTGGGCATGATGCTCTCCGCCCTCACGGTCTTCTTCCGCGATGTCATGCATCTGTGGAGCGTCGTCATTACGGCGTGGACTTACATCACGCCTATTTTCTGGACGACCGACTTCGTTGCGCAAATGCCGCATCTCGTGCGCATTCTGGTCTATGCGAACCCCATGTATAACTACCTGCAGTTTATGCGCGATATCTTCCTGTTCCAGACTACGCCCTCGCTTATGACGTTTGGTATGTGCGTTGCTTGGGCGGTTCTTGCGCTTGTTATTGGCTACACCGTGTTCCATAAGTCCGAGCGCAAGTTCATCCTCTACATCTAAGGAGTGCTGTGATGACTGAATCTGTTGTTGATTACAGCGAGCAGCCTCTGGCTGTCGAGGTCGACGACGTCACCATGATCTTTAACATGGCGTCTGAGTCGCTGACCAACCTCAAGGAGTACTTCATTAAGCTTGCCAAGCACGAGCTGTTCTTTGAGGAGTTTCGGGCGCTTAAGCACATCTCGTTCGATATTCATCGCGGCGAAGTTGTGGGTCTGGTCGGCACCAATGGTTCCGGCAAGTCTACGATGCTCAAGATCATCGCTGGCGTGCTTGAGCCCAGTGAGGGCAGCGTTAAGGTGCACGGTAACATCGCGCCGCTGATTGAGCTTGGTGCCGGCTTTGACCCCGAGCTGACCGCCCGCGAGAACATCTATCTGAACGGTGCCCTGCTCGGCTACACCAAGGAGTTCATCGACGCCAACTTTGACGGCATTATCGAGTTCGCTGAGCTGCAGAACTTTGTCGACATGCCGCTTAAGAACTTCTCCTCGGGCATGGTGGCGCGTATTGCCTTTGCAATCGCGACGATCACCGAGCCCGATATTCTGATCGTTGACGAGACGCTGTCCGTCGGCGATGTGTTCTTCCAGCAAAAGTGCGAGGCGCGTATTCAGCACTTTATCCAGAGCGGCGACGTGACGGTTCTGTTCGTTTCGCACTCCATGGAGCAGGTTGAGCGCATCTGCCAGCGCGCCGTTTGGATTGAGAAGGGCGATCTTCGCATGGACGGCCCGGTTGATGAGGTCTGCAAGGCGTACCGCGAGCAGTTCAACTAGGTTATAATTACTAGCGCCTGGCACGCGTGCGCGTGCTTGGGCGTGCGGTTATTTGCTCCATTAGCTCAGTTGGATAGAGCAGGGGACTTCTAATCCCAAGGTCGACGGTTCGAATCCGCCATGGAGCACCATCGTTTATTAAGCCCAGACCGCTTGGTGGTCTGGGCTTTTTTCATCTTGTGTGTTGCTGGAGCCGAGCGCGAGCAAGCCGCTGCTGTTTGTTGGGGTTGGCATTTTACTTTTCGAGATGCTCTTTCAGCAGCTCCAACGCGTGGGCGTAGCCCTTCAGGCCCTCTCCGGTGATGGTGGCGAAGCAGGCCAGACGGGCGTAGCTCACCTGGCGGAAGTCTTCGCGGGTCTCGACTGCGCTAATGTGGACCTCCACAGCCGGGATGGCGACGGCTTTGAGCGCGTCCAGGATGGCCACGCTGGTGTGCGTGTAGGCCGCCGGATTGATGACGATGCCGTCGACCTTGCCGTAGGCCTCCTGGATCTTGTCGACGATGCTGCCCTCGTGGTTGGACTGGAAGACCTCGACCTCGTCGAAGCCCTGCGCGGCACCTGCCTCCTGGCAGATCTGGACCAGGCGGTCGTAGTTGTCACTGCCATAGATGCCCGGCTCGCGAATGCCGAGCATGTTGAGGTTGGGGCCGTTGATGACGAGTGCTTTCATGGTTGCTTCCTTTGCAGTCGAGAAACCACCACAAAGGTGCCTGTCCCCTTTGTGCTGGTTTTGGTTAGAGAGCGGGTGGGAGGGTGTCGAGGAGGGCTTGGGCGGTATTGGCGGCGCAGTCGCGTGAGTCGATGATGTAGTCGGCCCAGGCACGGTAGCGCGGCATGCGCTGTTCCGCCAGCTTATCGATGCCATCGCGGGCGGTGATGGGGCGACCCTTGTGGGCAAGTTCGTCGAGCTTGCGGTTGAGCATCACGATCTGGCTGTTCTGGTGCAGCAGCGGATAGTTTTCGTCGCGCGTGACCACGCCGCCGCCTGTGGAGAGCACCAGGCCGCTGCGCTTGGAGATGTCGGCCAGCGCCGCCGTCTCCTGCTCGCGGAAGGCCGCCTCGCCGCGCTCGACGATAAAGTCGGCGCAGGGCATGCCCAGGCGCTCCTCGAGGGCGCGATCGAGGTCGATGTGCTCGCGTCCCGTGAGCTGGGCGATCTGCTCGCCCACGCGGGTCTTGCCCGAGCCCGGCATGCCGATTAGCGCGATGTTCTGCTCGCGGCGGGACAAGCGCTCCGTTACGTCCAGGATGCGCTCGCGCGGGGTGGCTTGGCTGGTGTAACGCTCGACGGCCTGTGCTGCCTGGGCAACAAGCATGAGCAGACCGCCGATGCAGGGGATCCCGCGGCGCTCGGCCTCGAGCATGAGTCCCGTGCGGGCGGGGTTGTAGACGATATCGATGACGCCCTCGA
>CATYHY010000099.1 GCA_958407085.1 uncultured Collinsella sp.
TCTCGCGCTCGTAATTAGCACGTCTCACCCATGCTCACCACCTTGGCTCGATCAAGCAGGTCATCGGTAAAATACCCCAGGTTGGTCGTGGTTATGACCGTCTGGATATCATCGCCGATCAGCCGCAGAAAAGCGCCGCGACGCTCGCCGTCGAGCTCGCTCATCACGTCGTCCAAAAGCAGCAGTGGGGCGGTGCCCAGGACATCGCGAGCCACGGCCACCTCCGCCACCTTCCAGGCCAAAACCAACGTCCGCTGCTGACCTTGGCTGGCAAATGAACGGGCGGATCGACCCGCCACGGCAAACTCAATCTCATCGCGATGCGGTCCCACCAACGTCACGCCGCGGCGAATTTCCTCGTCGGCGTGCTCATCAAGGGCAGCCAGCATGCGCTCGTACGCCCAGTCCTTCAGCTCTTCGCGATCCTCGACCTGGGGCAAATCCCCCAGCGTGGACGTATAGGTCACGTTGGCGGCCTCGCCGGACGCCACTTGCCCGTAGGCAGTGTGCACATGGCCCGCCAGCCGGTCGAGCAGGGCCAACCGGTGCACGAGCAGGGCCGAGCCCGCGCGGGCAATCGAATCGTTCCACGCGCCGAGCATCTCGCGGCAGCACCAGGCCTCCTTGAGCAAGGCGTTACGCTGGGTCACGCAGCGCCCATAGGTGCTCGCAAGATCGGCATAGCGTGCGCTCAGTTGCATGCCAAAGTCATCGAGGGCGGCACGGCGCACACTGGCGCCTCGCTTAACCATGTCCAGATGGTCGGGGCAAAACAGCACGCTCGGCAGGACCCCGCGCACACCGGCGGCAGAGCATCTCTTGCCGTTGCGGCTAAACGAGCGCTTACCGTCCTCCGCGCTCAATCCCATATCAAGCACGCGGCCGTCGCCCTCGAGCCTCAGCTCAACCTTGCACGAGTCCGCGCCGTCATGGACGAGCTCGGCGGCGGTCGGATGCCTAAACGAGGCGCCGCTCGTCAGCAGCTGCAGCGCCTCTATGAGATTGGTCTTTCCCGCCGCGTTGGGTCCCGCAAGTATCGTCACGCCCTCGTCCAGGGCAAGGCGATAGCTATCGAAGCTGCGGTAGTGCGCGACGGAAAGATCGCGGGCGAACATGGTCATAGGGCAGTTGCTAGATGCGGACCGGCATGACCAGGTACAGGTAGTTGATCTTGTCGTAGGACTTGAAGATGCCCGCCTGCGAGTAGCTCTTGAGCTCCAGCGTGATCTCCTTCTCCTTGGACAGGGCATTGAGGCACCCGAAGATGTAGTGGTAGTTGAAGGCGATGGTGCCCGACTCGCCCTCGGCCTCGACATCGATCGTCTCCTGCGCAAGGTCCTGGTCATTGGAAATGGAGGACAGGCCCATCTGCCCGTTCTCGACATCGATCTCGAACTTGACGGCGGGGTTGGCGCTCGCGATAACGGCCACGCGCTTGAGGGCGGCGTTAAAGGCGGCGACGTCGATCTTGACGCTCGTCACGCACGAATCGGGGATGAGCTGCTTGTAGTTGGGGTACACGCCCTCGATGCGGCGCGACACGTAGGTGGTGTTGCCGGCCTCAAAGACGACCTGGGTGTCGGTAGCCCCGATCATGATGGTCGCCTGGCTGGCCATGATGTTCAGCGCGTCGTTAAAGGCGTCGGCCGGAACGTTGAGTTCAAAGGAGCCCTCGAGGGTTGAGGTCTCGACCTGCGTATCGCACACGGCCAAGCGGAAGGAATCGGTCGCCACCAGGCGCACGGTGTTGTTCTCGACCTTCATGTGCACGCCACCCAGGATGGGGCGGGCCTTGTCAGTCGAGGTGACGCGCCACACGCGGCCGACCATTTCGGACAAGATATCGGTCGGCAGTTCCACGGCGCTCTCGATGGCATAGGCCGGAAACTCGGGGAAGTCATTGGCATCGAGCGTGTTCAGGCGGAAAGAGCTCTTCTCACAACCAATCAGCACCTGGCGCTCGGACAGCTCAAAGGTGACCGGGGCATCGGGGAGGGTCTTGGTGATATTGGAGAGCATCTTACAAGGGATAACCATCTCGCCCTCTTCTTCGACATGTGCCGCGATGCGATGACGGATCGAGATGGTGTAGTTAGAGGTCTGGAATTCCAAGATGCCGTCTTGCGCCTTGACGAGCACGCCCGACAGGATGGGAAGGGTGGATGCCGAAGCGACGCCCTTCATAACGACGCCGATGGCTTGTGTAAGCGAGCTCTGGCTGACGGTGAACTTCATCTTTTAATACCTTTCTATAGATATAAATATCTTAATAATAGTAATAGCACTGACGAAACTGTTGATTACTCCCAAAGACGCAGGCCAGACCCAGAAAGAGAATCGACAGCAACCTGTGTGCAACAGGGGTGGTTTTCCACGTTCAAAACCTGCGCAAAACTTTTCATCACCGCGGGTTGGGTTTTAGACACCTTATGCCCGTGGTTTCGACAAGTTTTCAACAGGTGTCTCTATTTCCCTACGAGCGCAGTGTAATTTTATCGCGCAGCGATTTGAGGTCTTCGGTGACGGTACGGTCTTCCTGGATCATCTTCTGGACCTTTTTGTAGCTCGTGCTGACGGTCGAGTGGTTGCGGTTGCCAAATTCGGCGCCCACCGCCGTGGTCGTCATCTCGCACATCTCGATGGCCAGGTAGATAGCGATATGGCGTGCTTTGGCGATATTGGCGTTGCGACGCGGGCCGATGAGCTCCTCGTGCGTCACGCCGTACTGCTCTTCGATGACGGACTGAACCGTCTGGACGTTGATCTTTTTGGCCGATGTGTCGAAGTACTGGCTGGCGATGGCGTCGATATCGTCAAAGGTGAGCTCCCCGCCCTCGCGCTCGCGGTCGCCCGCCTCGCCGGCGCAGCGCTCGCAAAAGCTCTCGAGTTCGCGGATGTTGGTGCCCGAGACCTCGGCCATGTGTTTAAAGTGCTCGTCGGTCAGGTGTCCGCCGTCGCCCCCATAGGCCGCCAGCAGCGAGTCGTCGCCTGCCTCGGGAGCGGCGACGATGGTGTTCTCGTAATAGCGCTGCAAGATCTTGTATTTCATCTCGTAGCTGGGCTCTGCGACCAGGCAGAGCATGCCGGCGTTGAAGCGGCTGGTCAGACGCTCGTCCATGCTCAGGTCCTTGGGGGCACGGTCTGCCGCGATGACGACCTTCTTGTTGTTGCGGATGAACTCGTCCATGAGCTGGAAAAAGTAGTCCACGCTCGCGCGCTTGCCGATGATGTTTTGGATGTCATCGATGATGAGCACGTCCACGCCGTGGTACGCCTGCATGATGGGGGCGTTGCTCTTCTTTTGGCGGTCGAACTCGGTCATCAGGTCGTCCAGATATGCCTGGGAGTTGGCATACTTGACCTTGATCTCGGGCGACTTCTCGGCGAGCTCGTTTTTGATGGCAAGCAGCAGGTGCGTCTTGCCCAGGCCCGATTTGCCGTAGATGAACAGTGATGTGCATGTGCCGCGCTCGTCCGCGAGGGCGGCAAACTTGAGTGCCGAGCGATAGGCATGGCTGTTTTCGGGGCCGTAGACAAAGTTCTCAAAGGTAAATTTTGAGTTCGCGGCGAGCGGGGCTCCATCCGTATTCTGCTCGGCCGGCACGGTCGGCGCCGGTATGGGTGAAGCGGGGGTCGCAGCTTGCGTGGATTTAGTCGGCGCTCCGCCCTTCATCTGGTTCATCATGCGACGAAAATCATCGGCCGAGAGCGTGTTCTTGATTGCAATGCCCGAATCCGCGCCCGCCGCTGCGTCGTGAGCGATAGGCATGTGCGTGACGGGTGCGTTCGTTGACGTCGCCGCCGCGGTCGGCAACGGTGCCATGGTTTCACGGGAAACATCGCTGTGCTGGTGCTCGATTGTCGGCACGTCGCCTGCGGAGGTCGGTGCCGCCGGGGAAGCGGCGGGAGCCGTGGCGGGCGCCGTCGCGGCAGCGGATTCCGTTGCGGCGCCTTGCGGTGCCACGATGTCGAGCGCGATCGGTGCAAAGGCGATTTCTTCCAGATAGGCCTCAATAGTCGGCTGATGCTTTTTGAGCTGCGCGATGGCAAAGCGCGAGGGGGCCTCGATCGTGAGCGTATCTTCGGTCAGGCTTATGGCCCGCGATTGCCCCAGCATGTTGATGAGGCGTGCATCTTGGCCGTCGCGCTGGCAAAAGGCGATGGCATCCCCCAGGATGATGCTTGCTTCCTCGTCCACTGTCTCTCCCGTTCTTTAGCTCTGAGCTCGCACGCGAGCGGCGCCGAGTTCGGTCAGATGGTATTTCTGGCCATGCTTGATGACCAAGCCGGCCTGCGCCAAGTCATTGAGCGTGCGTGACCAAGTGGGGGCCGAGTTTCCAAACGCCCTCGCCAGATCGGTTGCACCGCACGCTTGATTTTGCGCCAGATAGCCCAGCGCGGCGTTGCCGCGATCGCTTACGAACACGTCCGGTTGTGGCTGCACATACTGATTTGCTGCATTAGGATACATCATTTGAGCTGCTGGTTGTTGAGAACTCTGCATCGGCGGCATTTGCTGTTGAAAACTTTGAGGCCACTGTTGGTAAGGCTGCAGAGGCATCTGTTGGGCCCAGGGGTTGTACTGCTGCTGCGGCATCTGCTGGTACGGCTGCTGATATCCCTGCTGGTACTGCTGCGGGAACTGCTGGCCATACCCCAGTGGCGGCATCTGCTGATATGGATATCCCCGTTGGTACGGCTGATAGCCCATTTGCTGGCCACCCGGTGCCCCCGTCGCCTGCTGCATTGCTGCTGCATCCTGATCTGCCAGCGGCATGGCCTCTGGCATGTTTGGCGTCATCGACATAGATGCCGCCTGGGGCTCTTGTGTGGGAAGCATTCCGGGCTGCTGCATCTGCCCCACGGGGGGCTGCATCTGCTGCGTTGCCATGGGCTGCTGCGCAAAAGCTCCCGGCAGGGGATATGTGGGCTGCTCCGTCTCGGGCCGCACGGCAGCACCGCGTCCGCCGGCACGCTCGATTTCCTGCACGCGTTTAGGGTTCAGGCTTACCGTAACCACGGTGCCGTTGCCCATGTTGTCCTCGATGGATACGGCACCGCCGGCGTTTTCCAAATACTCCTGCACCATGGGAAACCCTGCTCCGGTTCCACGGATATAGCGCTTCATCTTGCTGTTTGCGCTGGTAACGCCAAAGTCGAAAGCGCGTTCCTTGTCGTCGATGCCGGGTCCTTGGTCAGCAAAGCGGATGGTGTCTCCGCCGTCCAGAATCGAGATGATGGGCTCTGCAAAGTGTGCGTGGATAAAGTTTTCGACAATCTCGCGGATGACCATGAGCGAGATATGGCCACCTTGTTCTTTCATGCACTGGTAGACGGTGTTGGTCGTCTCTTCCAAATACGTGCGGACATCTTGCGGATCGATGACGATCACACGCGGTGTCGACAGCATGTCGTCATAGACGGCGATGCGCGCGGCGTACATGGCTTTTGGCGCCTGCGTTGTCGTCTGTTCACCTTCGTCACGCTCTTCGCGCACGCCGGTGATGTGCTCGTTGTCGGGTGCCGGGTCTCCGGAATCGACCATGGTGTAAAAGTCGTCAGACATGCCGCTCGCAATCTT
>CATYHY010000100.1 GCA_958407085.1 uncultured Collinsella sp.
TGTTTCAGATAGCCGATCTGCTCGCTATCGTTGCAGGCGCCATCGCGGGCGCAATTGCCTTCCTTCCCTTTGTCTTTACGCTCAAGCCGGTTCTTGACGATAAACAGAATGCGGACATGCTCAAGGGTATGGTGAGTCTGGCGGTCTCGGCAATCGCCCTGCTCGTCTTTACCTTGGTTGTGTTTGTGTTGTTCGGAGAGGCATTTCGCATGTTCCTCTTGGGCGAGGCGATCGGCTTCGTGGCCTTTATGGCCGCCTGCACGGTTCGCGTCGCCAAGGCGCTGCGAGATCCTCATGAGGTCGAAAGGTAAGTCGTGGAAATTTTTGAAAAGCTGCCTGATGAGATTAATCATCTGGTTAGCGAGTTCAGCTCCACCCCTGTCGTGGGCGATCTGAGCTGCGGCATCACGCAGTACTCGTTTTGGCTGATCGTCTCCACGATCGTGCTCCTGATCGTCCTGGCCGTGTTCAAGAAGAAGCAGACCCTGGTTCCCAAGGGCTTCTTCGTCAACGGTTTCGAGTACATCATCGAGTACGTCGAGAACGATATCGGCAAGGGCGTCGTGGGTGAGAACTGGAAGAAGCACTTCCCGTTCCTGTGCTCGCTTTTCCTGTTCATCCTGATCAATAACATGATCGGCCTGATCCCGGGAATGAAGCCCGGCACCGGTGCAATCGGCTCCACCGCCGCGCTCGCCATCTTCGCCTTCGTGTACTTCATCTACTACGGATGCAAGGCTCACGGCGTGATCGGCTACATCAAGAGCCTCGCCCCGCAGGGCGTGAGCTTCCCGATGAACGTGCTCGTGTGGGTCGTCGAGCTTTTCTCGACCTTCCTGCGCCTCATCACGCTCGCCGTCCGTCTGTTCTGCAACATGTTCGCAGGACACGTGGTCATGGGCTCGTTCGCCATCATGGCGAGCATGTTCATGCAGCCGCTGCTTCAGCAGGTTTCCGCGGCCCACGCCGTCGGCGCCCTGCCTTCGCTGGCCTGGCTTGCCATCCTCATCCTGATCTATGCGATCGAGCTTGTGGTCGGCGCCATCCAGGCTTACGTCTTCACGGTCCTTACCGCCGTGTATGTCTCCGAGGCAGAGGAGGTCGCGGAGGAGGAGTAGTCTTCCGTTCGCGCCTTAAAGGTAAGGCAATTCGTTAAACCGCCGGTGCCCGTACCCATGGAGCCCGGCAGTTATAAAAAGGTTATCCTGCGTGAAATAAGACACGCACGACAAAGGAGGAATCGTGGGAGTTATCGGTTACGGTCTCGGTGTTATCGGCGCTGGTCTTGCTATCGGCCTGTCTGCTCTGGGTGCTACGGGTGCTATGGCCCGTCAGCCTGAGGTCCAGGGCCGCGTGTTCACCGTCTTCATCATGGGCTCCGCCTTCGGCGAGGCTCTGGCTCTGATCGGCTTCGTTGTCGCGCTGATCGTTAAATAGCACGGAGCGTCAAGTATGAATCTTTCATCCCAGAAGAGCGCGATCGCACTCTCCGCGTCCGCGGCCGCGCTGCTCATGCCGGTTTCCGCGTTCGCCGAGGACGGCGCCGCCGGTGCGGACATCCTCATCCCTAAGATGGCGGAGTTCATCCCGGCGCTTATCGCCTTCCTGATTATCTGGATCGTGCTGGCCAAGGTCGCCCTGCCGGGCATCATGAAAACCATGGAGGAGCGCGGCAAGAAGATCGAGGAGAGCCTCGACGAGGCCGAGAAGACCAAGCAGGAGGCTATCGCCAAGCGCGCTGAGTCCGACTCGATCGTCACCGACGCCCGTCGTCAGGCTGCCGACATCGTTCTCGAGGCCCGTAAGGACGCCGAGTCCGAGCGCGCCCGTATCATCGAGGCTGCTCACAAGGAGGCCGAGGAGATCATCGCCAAGGCCCATACGACCGTCGAGGACGAGCGCAAGTCCATCTACGCCGGTGCCGCGAACTCCATCGCCGACCTGTCCGTTGCCGTCGCCACCAAGATCGTGGGCGAGGCACTCGAGAACGAGGCCGAGCAGAAGAAGCTCATCGAGCGCTACATCCAGGAAGCAGGTAGCCTGAATGCCGACTAGCCGCTATCAGGACAAGGTGCTCGAGACCTACGCGCGCTCCCTTCTGGAAGCCGCCAAGGCCGAGAACCATGTGTTCGAGGACCTCGAGATGATCGAGCGCCTGGCTAGCGCCAGCCCCGAGATCATCGCCGTGCTCGACACCATGTCCAAGCGCGACCAGCTCGACCTTCTTCCCAAGGTGGCAGCTGCCTTTAAGTATGTTGCCGAGGAAGACGAGGATGTAGTGGGCGTGACCGTCACCACGGCGATCCCGCTCGACGACGAGCTGCGTCAAACCATCACTAAGAAATGCGAGCAGGACTTCGGCCGCAAAGTATTCCTTATCGAGCAGGTCGACCCGTCTATCGTGGGCGGCCTGGTGCTCGAGGCCCGCGGCGAGCGTCGTGACATTTCCGTCAAGACGCAGCTGCGCATCGCGCAGGAGACCCTCGCAAACTCTGCTAATTCGTACGGAGGTGAAGCCTAATGTCCGAAACCCTCAATGCCCAGGATATCGCCAAGAAACTGCAGGAGCAGCTCACGAGCCTCTCCGCGACGGTCGATACGCATGAGGTTTCAACGGTCGACGAGGTAGGCGACGGCATCGCGCGCGTCTCCGGCCTCAAGAGCGCCATGGCAGGCGAGCTTCTGGAGTTCAAGAGCTCCGATACCGGTGAGACCGTCTTCGGCCTTGCCCAGAACCTTGACCGTGACGAGGTCGGCGCCGTTCTGTTCGGTGCCGTCGACTCCATCAAGGAAGGCGACGAGTGCCGCACCACTGGCCGCGTTATGGATATCCCCGTGAGCCGTGCCATGCTCGGCCGCGTCGTCAATCCGCTCGGCCAGCCCATCGACGGCCTGGGCGACATCGTCGCTACGCACCGTCGCCCCATCGAGTTCAAGGCTCCCGGCGTCATCGATCGTACCCCGGTGTGCGAGCCGGTTCAGACCGGTCTGCTCGCTATCGACTCCATGGTGCCTATTGGCCGCGGTCAGCGTGAGCTCATCATCGGTGACCGTAAGACCGGTAAGACCGCCATCGCCATCGACGCTATCCTCAACCAGCGCGGCAAGGGCATGGTCTGCATCTATGTCGCCATCGGCCAGAAGGCCTCCACGGTTGCCAACATCCGCGAGACCCTCGCTCAGCACGGTGCGCTCGACTACACCATCATCGTTTCGGCCACCGCTGCCGATTCCGCCCCTATGCAGTACATCGCGCCTATGGCCGGTGCCGCTATCGGCGAGTTCTTCATGTACAACGGCGAGGACGGCAAGCCTGCCAGCGAGACCAACCCCGGCGGCCACGTGCTCGTCATCTACGACGACCTGTCCAAGCAGGCCGTGGCCTACCGTCAGATGTCGCTGACGCTGCATCGTCCGCCCGGACGCGAGGCCTATCCTGGCGACATCTTCTACCTGCACTCTCGTCTGCTCGAGCGTGCCGTCAAGATGTCCAAGAAGAACGGTTACGGCTCCATGACGGCTCTGCCGATCATCGAGACCCAGGACGGCGACGTCTCGGCCTACATTCCGACCAACGTCATTTCCATTACCGATGGTCAGATCTACCTGCAGTCCGAGCTCTTCTTCCAGGGTCAGCGCCCGGCAGTCGACGTGGGTATCTCCGTGTCCCGCGTCGGTGGCGATGCACAGACCAAGGCCATGAAGCAGGTCGCCGGCAACCTCCGTCTGGACCTCGCTTCGTACCAGGAGCTCGCCGGCTTTACGCAGTTCGGCTCCGACCTCGACGAGGCTACTCAGAAGCAGCTGACCCATGGTGCCCGCATGACCGAGCTCCTGAAGCAGCCGCGTTACAAGCCGTTTGAGGTTGGCGAGCAGATCGTTACGCTGTTCGCTGGCAACGAGGGCTTCCTGGATGACCTGGAGATCGCCGACGTACTGCCTTTCCGTGCCGAGCTCATCGAGTACATGGACAATGGCTTTGGCTCGCTGCTCGACAAGGTTCGCGCCAAGAAGATCGATGATGACACCAAGGCTGAGCTCTTGCGCGTCATCGGCGACTTCAAGCAGCAGTTCATGGCCAAGCACCATTCGGATGTTTCTGGATCAGAGGAGAACTAAGCCCCATGGCCAACCTTCGCGACATTAAGAAGCGAATCTCCTCGGTTACCACGACCAAGCAGATCACGCGCACGATGGAGATGGTCTCTACGGCCAAGATCCGTCGTGCCCTCGATCGCTCCAAGCAGGCCGAGCCCTATAAGGAGGCGCTGACCGACGTCATGTTGACGGTCGCCGGCGACGCCTCCTGTTCGGGCACCGATCCCATGCTGCAGAAGCATGAGAGCGTCAAGCATGGCCTGATTGTCGTTATTGCCTCGGACCGCGGCCTTGCCGGCGGTTTCAATACGACGGTGGAGCGCACGGCCGAAAAGCTCGCCGCTTCTTGGGCGAACGACGGCATCGAGTGCGAGATCATCGCGTGCGGGCGTAAGCCGGCCACGTATTTCCGTGACCGAGCAAACGTCGTCATGCACTTTGAGGGCAACTCCTCTGAGCCCGATTTCAATCAGGCTCGCATGATCTCCTCTCATATCTGCGATGCGTATCGTGCCGGTGAGCTTGACCGTGTCGAGCTTGTCTACCACCACGCCAAGAACCGCGTGGATCAGGAGCTTCGCGTCGAGCATCTGTTGCCGCTCGACCCCGAGATGATCGCTATGGCCCACGGTCCGCGTAAGAACGAGACCGACGCCCCTAAGCGCATCTCGTCCACGTTCGAGTTCGTGCCCTCTCCCGAGCATGTTCTCGGCAAGCTTGTGCCGTCTTATATCCTGACGGTCATCTACCAGGCCCTGATCGATTCGGCGGCTGCCGAGCAGGGTGCACGCCGCAAGGCCATGCACTCCGCGACGGAAAACGCCACCGCGATCATCTCGACCCTTACCCGCACGTATAGTCGCGTGCGCCAGGCTTCGATCACGACCGAGATTAACGAGATCGTCGGCGGAGCCTCAGCATTGGAGGAACAGTAATGGCTAATAACACCGTAAAGCTTGCGGTCGAGGAAGCCACCAAGAAGACGACTGCCGGTGATGGTCGCATCGTGCGAATCATCGGCCCTGTCGTCGACGTCAAGTTTGACGGCGCGGTGCCCCCGATCTACAACGCGCTCACGGTCGAGGCCGAGACCCCGATCGGTCATCTGAGCACGATCCTCGAGGTCGAGAGCCAGCTTCCGGGCGGCGTCGTCCGCACGGTCGCCATGTCCTCGACCGACGGCCTGCAGCGCGGCCTCATCGCCACCGATACCGGTGAGCCCATGAAGATGCCGGTCGGCCCCAAGACGCTCGGCCGCATTTGGAACGTCATGGGCAAGCCCGTCGACGGCAAGCCCATGCCCGAGGTGGAGGAGTTCTACCCCATCCACCATGCAGCGCCCCGTTTCGACGAGCTCACCACCAAGACCGAGATCTTCGAGACCGGCATCAAGGCCGTTGACCTGCTCGAGCCCTACATCCGTGGCGGCAAAACGGGTCTGTTCGGCGGCGCCGGCGTCGGCAAGACCGTT
>CATYHY010000101.1 GCA_958407085.1 uncultured Collinsella sp.
GTTAACTCAAGTCCTCGCCATTTGATGCAATGACCTTTTGATACCAGCAGAAGCTGTCCTTTCGGTAGCGATCGAACGTGCCTTTGCCCGTATCATCGGCATCGACATAAACAAAGCCATAGCGCTTCTTCATCTGCCCCGTCGAGGCCGATACCAGATCGATACAGCCCCACGGCGTGTATCCCATCAGGTCAACACCGTCCTCGACAATTGCATCGCGTAGCGCAAGAATATGCCTGCGCAGGTAATCAATATGATACGCATCGTGGACTTTGCCGTCTTCCAGCGCATCGAGTCCGCCCACACCGTTCTCAGCGATAAAGAGCGGAAGATGGTAACGATCGTGGTAGCCGGCAAGCGTCACGCGCAAACCCAGCGCATCGATCTGCCATTTCCAGGCAGTCTCTTTATCCTTGAGGTACGGATTGCGCAGCGTCGGGAACACGTTGCCCTCCGCCTTCTCAGCGATCACCTGGTCATCGGCGCACACCAAGCGCGAGCAATAGTACGAGAACGAGATGAAGTCGACGGTATGCTCGGCCAGATACTCCGTATCGCCCGGCTCAAAGGGCACGTGAACACCCTCTTTCTCGAGCGCACGCAGCTTCCAAGTAGGATAGGCGCCCGCAGCCATCACGTCAGTGTAGAAGTAGCGGCCGCGGTCCTCCTCATACGCAAGCCATACGTCCTCGGGCGCACAACGGTACGGATAGGTCGCACCGGCAGCGATCATGCAACCCACCTTGTTTGCGGGATCGATCTTGTGCAGGATCTCGACAGCGTGAGCGCTCGCCATAAACATATGGTGCGAGAACGCCGCGGTCACGGCTGCACGGTCACGCTCATCCTCGAGCGTGACGCCCGCGTTGAGATAGGACAGCGCCACGCTGTTGATCTCGTTGAAGGTGAGCCAATAACGCACGAGGCCCTGGTACGCACGTCCGACGGTCTCGACGTAGTGCGCATACCGCTCGATCATCTCTCGGCTTTGCCATCCACCATAACGCTCGACCAGAGCCAACGGATAGTCGTAGTGCGACAGCGTCACGAGTGGCTCGATTCCGTGCTCGCGCAGCGCCTCGAATACCTGACGGTAAAACTCCAAGCCCTCGCCGTTGGGCTCGGCCTCCATCCCTGTGGGAAAAATACGGCTCCAACAAATTGAAAGACGCAGGCACTTAAAGCCCATCTCGGCAAAGAGCTCGACGTCCTCGCGCCAATGATGGAAGAAGTCGTTGCCCCAACGGCATGGATACAGCCTGTCCGGATCATCCACGGGCTTTTGCCTGCCAAACATCACATCCCAGCGGTCGGGACCCTGTGGAATCAGGTCGGAGTGCGACATACCGCGGCCGCCCTCGTTCCAGCCCCCTTCGGCCTGGTTGGCAGCGAGCGCGCCGCCCCACAAAAAGCCCTCGGGCATACCGGCAGCAGACGTTCTGTCAAAGTAACCCATGCTACTCAGTATCCTTGGCAGAAGCTGCCGCGGCGTTCTCCTGCTCCTGCGCCAGGAGCAGGTTGTCGTACACCTTAAAGAACGGGTACCAGACCACAGCCATGACCACGATCAAAACGATCGTAAATACCCAGATGCGCGGGTCGAGGCACTGGATAAAGCCCTGAACGAAGATGGGGAACGTGCCGCTCACCAAGATGTAGAAGTTAGAGACAAGACCCAGTGAGATTGCACCCCAATACAGCAGGGCCGAAATCATACCGCCCAGCACAAACGGAATCATGAGGATCGGGTTGAAGATGATGGGTGCGCCAAAGATCGCGGGCTCGGAGATACGGAAGAAGCTCGGCACGATGGATGCCTTGCCAAATGCCTTGAGCTGCTGCGACTTTGCCCTAAACGCGCAGAGCGCCACAAAAGAGAACGTATTGCCCGTGCCGCCGATGAGGTTGATGGCCATCGACATGAGTGCCGGGTGGAACTCAAGCGGCTGCCCAGCAGCGTAGAGCGAGGCGTTGGCAGCAAAGGCGGCAAGCGTAACCGGGGCGGTGATGGGCATCACGATCATGTTGCCGTGGACGCCAAAGCACCAAAACAGCAGCGTCATGAAGCAGATAAGCAGTGCGCCGGGCACAGAGTCAACTGCGACGGAAAGCGGGGCAGCGAGCAGCTTCTCGATAACCGAGGGGATGGACAGCGTGGGATCGATCATCTGGATCAGCAGGTTGCCACCAAAGAAGATGAGGATGTTGGCGAGCATAGGCACGATGGCGCCAAAGGTTTCGGACAAAAACGGCGGCACGCCATCGGGCATCTTGATGGTGATGCCCTTGGTCTGGCAGAAGCGCGTGACCTCGACGGAGACCAGGGCAACGATGATGGCGGTAAACAGGCCCTGCGCACCCAGATAGGTGCAGGGGACCGCCTGGAGCACGGACTCATCAGCAAGCTGGTAGTAGGACGACGGCGCCGCGGCGATCAGGAACATCACCAGCGAGGTCATACCGGCGTTAAGCTTGGGCATCTTGTAGGTGCCCGCCAGGTTATAGGCGATTGCGAACGTCACGATCACCGACAGTATGCCCATCGTCATGTTGAACGGGATGAGCAGCGTGAGCTTATTGGCCGTGGCAAAATCGAGCCAAGGGCCAAAGACGGACCAGAACCCGCCCTGCGCCACCAGGTCGGCCGTGACCGGCGGGTTGGCGATGATCATAAAGACGGCAGAGACCAAGATGAAGCTGATCGCGCTCATAAAGCCCTTTTGCATGGAGGCAAAATGGCGCTCGGTGCCGCAGAAATTGGCAATAGGGGTCAGTTTTTCCTGAAGCAGGGTCATTAACTTTTCCATGGTCGCCTCCTAGCCCAACAGCGACTGGGCGAGTGCCAGCACGTTGGCGGCGTTGCCCATGCCGTAGTCCTGTGCGGGGATGACCGCGGTCGGCTTACCGCTCCCCTGCTTGACGGTGTTGAGCTGGTAGGACACCTGCGGCCCCAAGAGTAGCACGTCATAATCGGCGCAGGTCTCCTGATACTCGCCGATACCCACCGCATCGATATCAAGCTCGATGCCGTTTTGCTCCGCGTATTTCTCGAGTTTCTTCATCAGAATGCTTGTAGACAGGCCAGCTGCGCAAACAAGAAGGATCTTCATAAGGGATTCCCTTCGCATTGATTGGTTGGATAGTCACCGCACGCCGCTAGGCGTTCTTGGTTGCAGTGCACTCATACAGGCAGATCAGCTCCTGCACGAGCTCCTGAGCAAGCATGGAGCACATGAGGTGGTCCTGAGCATGGACCAGCAACACATCCACCGACAGATGCTCGCCCGCTGCCTCAGTCGAAAGCAGCTGCGTTTGGATGTGGTGAGCCTTGATTCCCGCATCCTTTGACTGCTTCATGAGTTTGGCGGCGGCGTCAAAATCCCCCGCTTTTGCCTTTTCAAGGGCTTCGAAGGCAAGGCTGCGTGCCTCTCCCGCTGCAGCGACCAGCTGAAACGAAACCATCTCGGTTCCCTGATCGTCCATAACGGTCTCCTCTCCCGTGATGTTTGGTTTGTACTTGAATATTCGAAACGCCTATCTCCCGCCCGCAATCCTCGAGGTTTATTGCAGGTAGACAGACAGGGTTATCGACAAAAGAAGTCTTAAGCCGTATGCGCTTGCACAAGCGCCATCAGCTCATGCCAGGACCGGCGCTCGCGTAGGCGCTCGACCCCCTGGCGGTCCATAAAGATCTCGGCGAGCAGTGAGCTCAAGATCCGCGCCTCATCGCCGCCCGACCGGGCAAACGACACCATAAAGACGATATCGACCTCATGGCCGTATTCGTCCCAAAGAATGGGATGTTCGAGCAGGCCCACGGTAACAAAGGCCTCGGCGCTCAAGGGATGCATCCCATGGGGCATGGCTACCCCATTGCCAAACGAGGTGGCGCTCGCGCTCTCGCGCTCGGCGACCTCTTGGGCAAACTGGGCATCGACACGGCCGCTCTCGACGGCGCGCTCGGAGAGATATCGGAGAACGGCCTGCTTCGACGACGCCTCAACGCGGTTGAAGAACAGGGCACGGCTAAAGAAAGAGCTCACGGAGTCCGATTGCGCAGTGTCGTCGCTCAGCACCTTGCGGATAGCGTTGACATCGCTCGTCTCCAAGAAGAAATCGGCCTCGCGGACGGGCACGGGCAACTTGACGTTGAGCGGCACCGTTGTGAACACGTAGTCGATGTGCGAAAAATCGAACGTTCCCACGCGGGCGACATCGCATGTCTCAATCGAATCGATATACATGCCAAACTGCTTGCGGTACTGGTGCTCGAGCATACGGGCGCTTCCCGCTCCCGAGGCGCACACGATCAGGATGCGTTTGCGACGCGGCTGGTCGGCTTGCTGCTCGAGGGCCAGGGCAAATGCCATGGCGATGTAGCCGAGCTCTTCATCAGAGGGCTGGCTGCCAAAATGGCGCTCGAGTACCTGCGAGGTGCCAGCTGCCATCGAATAGGCCAACGGAAACCTCGTCTTGATATCGGGCAGCATGGGGTTATCCATATGCATGTGATATTCAAGGCGATAGCCCAGAGGGCCGATATGCCGAGCAAGGTTCATGCGAAGTTCAAGATCGCCGCTAAAGTCAAACCTAAACTCATCGTTGACCGCACGTACCATCTCGGAAGCAATCTCCCACATCTCGTCCGAGATAACGGCAGAGCCCTTCTCGGGCACGCCCGTGCCCCTGCCGAGCAAATGGATTGCGATAAAGGCAACCTCTTCTCGGGGCATGCTCACGCCCAGGGCATCCTTGATGTTTGCGGCAATCTGGAAAGCCGCGGCGTATTCGCGCGTTCCCTCCAGTTTTTGAACGTCCGATTCTGCAGCTGGGACATAGCAGCCCTGCTCGATGCGGCCAAGAGCAATGTAAAGATGCATGATGAGATTGCGGGATGCCAGCGAGCTCACCGTGACGGGCGAGGCCGTCAGGGCATCGTCCACACATGCGGCGATGGCCCGCAGGCGCTCGGCGAGCTTTGCATCGTCGGTGTCGGGCAACACGGGCCTCACCAGCGAGGCCAGGCACAGGCGCCGCTGCGACTCCCCGCCCGCAACGCGGATTCCGTAGCGTGGGCGCTTTTCGAGCGTTAAGTCAAATTGGGCGAGTTTCTGCTCTACCAGACGCATGTCATTGGACAGAGTTCGCGCCGAAACGTAGAGTAAATCCGCATACTCCTCAATCGTCACCCACTGGGACCGCATGAGGAGGTCGTTAAGAAGGAAGGACACACGGCCGTCGCGCGTATCAGGAATGCCCGGATGGGCCAGAGCCGCACCGTCTAGCAAGCGAGCAAGCTCATCTGCACGTGCAACATCGATACGATACTGCCCCTTGCTGCCAACGATGCGTGCAACCCCTGCAAGGTTGTCGTTTGCGCGATGGATATAGTTTCTCACGGCGCGCTCGCTTACCTCGAGACGCTTGGCAAGTACCGCGACAGCGACAGGCTGAGCGTCCTCGATCATATTTACAAGCTGCTTGACGCGAGCATCCATGTCCTCCTCCTTTCCCTGCGTCTAGTCTAACGCGGTAAAGAATGACACTCCACGTCGC
>CATYHY010000102.1 GCA_958407085.1 uncultured Collinsella sp.
GCTCCGTCGAGGGCGAGAACCTCATCCGCATCGCCCGCCGCGTGAAGGCCGCCGGTGCCACGATGCTGCGCGGCGGTGCCTACAAGCCCCGCACCTCCCCCTACGCCTACCAGGGCATGGGCCCCGCCGGCCTCGACCTGCTGTGCGAGGCGTCTGCCGAGCTCGACATGCCGATCGTCACCGAGATCATGGATCCACGCGACGTGCAGGTCTTCTTGGACAAGAAGATTGACGTCATGCAGATCGGCGCCCGCAACGCCCAGAACTTCCCCCTGCTCAAGGAGGTCGGCAAGACCCAGACCCCGATTCTGCTCAAGCGCGGTATGTCCGGCACGATCGACGAGCTGCTTATGGCAGCCGAGTACATCATGAGCGAGGGCAACGACAACGTCATCCTGTGCGAGCGCGGCATCCGCACCTTCGAGACCCGCACCCGCAATACCTTCGACCTCAACGCCGTGCCGGTGCTGCACCACCTGTCGCACCTGCCCGTCGTCGCCGACCCCAGCCACGCCACCGGCTACACCCGCTACGTCGAGCCCATGGCGCTCGCCGCGACCGCCTGCGGTGCCAACGGCCTGGAGATCGAGGTCCACGACGAGCCGAGCCGCGCCTGGTCCGACGGCGCCCAGGCCCTCACCCCCGATCAGTTCGATGACACCATGCGCCGCATCCGAGCCATCCGCGAGGTTGTCTGCCAAGAGACCATGGAGTAGCCCATGGGTACGGTGAGAAACGCGCGCGTTAACCAGGGTGGCCCCAAGTGCGCCGGCATCGTCGGCCTTGGCCTCATCGGCGGCAGCTTTGCCCGCGGCTATGCGCAGGCGGGCGTCCGCGTGCTGGCCTGGGACCCCGATGACGATGTCATGACGGCCGCCAGCATGGGCACTGTCGCCGGAGAGCTCAACGACAAGACACTCGGCGAATGCGACATCATCGTCCTGGCTTGCTACCCCGAAGCCTGCATCGAGTGGCTCGAGGCGCATGCCCAGGCACTCGCCGACGCCACCGATACCGAGGCCATCATGGGCCCCGTGGTGATCGACACGGTGGGCGTCAAAGGCATCGTGTGCGAGCGTGCCTTTGAGCTTGCCCGCGAGCACGGCTTTTACTTTGTGGGTGCGCACCCCATGGCGGGCACGCAGTACTCGGGCTACGCTAACTCTCGTGCCGACCTGTTCCAGGGCGCCCCGCTGGTGCTCGTACCGCCCACGGTAGACGATGCGCTCAAGCTGGAGCTTTTGGGCCAGGTGCGCGAGATGGTGCGCCCCTTGGGCTTTGGCAAGTTCAGCGTGACCAGCGCCGCCGAGCACGACCGCGTCATCGCCTTCACGAGCCAGCTTGCGCACGTGGTATCCAACGCCTACGTCAAAAGCCCCACTGCCCAGGTCCACCACGGCTTTTCGGCCGGTAGTTACCGCGATCTCACCCGCGTGGCGCACCTCAACCCGCAAATGTGGTCCGAGCTCATGATCGACGACGCCGACGCGCTCGCCTTCGAAATCGACCACCTGATCGAGTCGCTTGGCGCCTACAGCCGCGCCCTTAAGGACCGCGACCAGCGCTATCTGGAGAATCTCCTTGCCGAGGGCGACCGCATCAAGCGCGCGCTCGACGACGAGGCCTCCCACTAGACCACCTATCACGCCAGGTCGAAAGGACCGAAGCTTATGGCGATTACCATCGATATCGACACTGCACGCCCCTACCGGGTGCATGTTGGCACGTTTTTGCTGGAGCAGGCGGGACCGCTCGTGCGCGCCACTGCCGGCGGCACCAAGGCCGTCATCGTGACGGACACCAACGTGGGCCCGCTCTACCAGATGCCCGTTAAGCAGAGCCTGGAGGCGTCAGGCTACGAAGTGAGCATCTGCACTTTCGAGGCCGGCGAGGCCCATAAGCGCGCCGAAACCTATGTTGCCATTTTGGAGTTTGTGGCCGAACACGAGCTTTCGCGCTCCGATGTGATCGTGGCACTCGGCGGCGGCGTCGTGGGCGACGTGGCGGGCTTTGTGGCCGCCACCTACATGCGCGGCTGCAAGTTTGTGCAGATCCCGACGAGCCTGCTCGCTATGGTGGATTCGTCGGTGGGCGGCAAGACCGCCATCGACCTGGCTGCCGGCAAGAACTTGGCCGGCGCCTTTTGGCAGCCGAGCGTGGTTATCGCCGACGTGGGGTGCCTAGCCACCCTCACGCCCGAGCAGTTCGCCGACGGCTGCGGCGAGGTCATCAAGCACGCCGTGATCGCCGACCCGGAGCTTTTCGCCGAGCTGGAGAAGACCCCGCTCACGCTGGAGCTGCTCAACCGCGATGTGGCCCGCGTAGCGCTCATCATCGCCCGCAATATCGACATCAAGCGCGCCGTGGTCGTTGCCGACGAGCGCGAGACCAACCAGCGCAAGCTCCTCAACTTTGGACACAGCGCCGGACACGCCGTCGAGGCCTGCGAGCACTTTGAGCTCGGACACGGCAACTGCGTGTCGATCGGCATGGGCATCATCACGCGCGCCGCGGCTCTGCACGGCATTTGCGATGCTGCACTGCCCGGTCGTATCGAGGAGCTCTGCGCCCGCCATGGCCTCAAGACCCGCTGCGACCTAGATGCCGATGCCGTTTTTGCCGAGGCGCTCCACGACAAGAAGCGCGCGGGCGACACCATCGACCTGGTGATTCCGCACGGCATCGGCCGCTGCAGCATCGACCGCACGCCGCTTTCCACTTTCCACGAACTCATTGCCGAGGGCCTCGGCCAGAAGGGAGACGCATTCGCATGCTAGCCCGCATCACCCCGTCCCCGCTTAAGGGCACCGTTCCCGCCATCGCGTCCAAGTCGATGGCGCATCGCCTGATCATCTGCGCCGCGCTTGCCAACGGCGAGACGCACGTTACCTGCAACACCACCTGCGCCGACATCGAGGCTACGGTGCGTTGCCTTACGGCACTGGGCGCTCGCATCGAGACCGTCGAGGATGGCTTCCAGGTCCATCCCACTATGAAGAGTATTGAGTTTGGCCTGCTCAAGGCACTTGCCGGCGGAACGCTTGACTGCGGCGAAAGCGGCTCCACGCTCCGCTTTATGTTGCCCGTCGCCTGCGCGCTGGGCGCAGAAGCAACTTTTGTGGGCCAGGGACGCCTGGGCGCACGCCCCCTCTCCCCGCTCTCGGACGAGATCATCGCCGCCGGCTGCGACCTACAGGGTCTGGGCGGTTTTCCGCTCAAGACGAGCGGCCGCATGCGCCCGGGCACCTTTGTGCTTCCGGGCAACGTGAGCTCGCAGTATATCTCCGGCCTGCTGCTGGCAGCCCCGCTGCTGGCCCAGCCCTCCTGCGTGCAGGTGACCGGCCTCATTGAGAGCCGCCCCTACATCAACCTGACGATCCAGGCCATGAAGGCCTTCGGCGTCGAGGTCAACGTCGAGCGCATTCCCGCCAAGGACGGTCAGCCCGAGGTCACAAACTTCCGCGTGAGCAGTGGCTCGTACCGCACGCCCGGCAGCGTGGCCGTCGAGGGCGACTGGTCCAACGCTGCCTTTTGGCTGTGTGCCGGCGCTATCGGCACCGACCCCATCACCGTCGAGGGCGTGTCCCTGAGCTCCGCACAGGGCGACCGCAACGTGCTTGCCGCGCTTTCGCGCTTTGGCGCCCGCATCGTGCGCTCCACCAACGCCGCCACCGTGCAGTCCGACAAGCTCGCCGGCTTTGAGATGAGCGCCCACGACATTCCCGACCTGGTGCCCGTTATCTCGGCCGTGGCCTCGCTGGCACAGGGCCGCACCTTTATCCGCGATTGCGCCCGCCTGCGTATCAAGGAATCCGACCGCCTGGCCACCACCACCCGCGAGCTCACCGCGCTGGGCGCGCAGGTGCGTATTGCCGGCGACGACCTCATCATCAAGGGCGTCGATGCCTTCACCGGCGGTGAGGTCGATTCACACAACGACCACCGCATCGCCATGATGGCCGCCATCGCCGCGAGCCGCGCCACCGGCGAGGTCGTGATCCACGGCGCCGAGGCCGTCAACAAGTCCTATCCCGATTTCTTCGACCACTACCGCCTACTGGGCGGCAAGGTCACGCTCGAGGAGGAATAGCATGTCCTCGACCTTTGGCAACGTCTTGCACTTAAGCATCTTCGGCCAGTCGCACTCCCCCGCTATCGGCTGCTCGCTCGATGGCATTCCGGCAGGTATCGCCGTGGACCAGGAGAAGCTGCAGGCCTTCCTCGACCGTCGCGCCCCCGGTCGCGACGAGACCGCGACCAAACGCCGCGAGGCCGACGCCGCGCATATCATCGCCGGTGTAGTCGATGGACATACCACCGGCGCGCCCATCGCTGCGATTATCGAGAACACCAACACGCGCTCCAAGGATTACTCCGAGCTGCGCTGCAAGCCCCGTCCCGGACATGCGGACTTCCCTGCGCGCGTGAAGTATCACAACATGCACGATGTCGCTGGTGGCGGGCATTTTTCCGGCCGCCTAACGGCACCCTTGTGCATCGCCGGCGGCATTGCGCTGCAGGCACTCGAGACCCGCGGCATTCAGGTCATGGCGCACGTCGCGCAAATCGGCGGCATCTCCGACCTGCCGATGGACGATATGGTCTATCGCGAGGCCGACCGCAAGGCGATCCTTACGAACGATCTGCCGTGCATTGACGCCGCCGCAGCCGGCCGCATGCGCGAGGAGATCCTAGCCGCGCGCGACGAACTCGACAGCATCGGCGGCATCGTGGAGTGCGGCATTTACGGGCTTCCCGCGGGCATCGGCGACCCCATGTTTGACGGCATCGAGAACCGCATCGCTCAAATCGCGTTCGGGATTCCCGCCGTAAAGGGCGTGGAGTTTGGCATGGGCTTTGCCGTGGCCGCCATGCGCGGCAGCGAGAACAACGATCCGTATCGCATCGATGCCGAGACCGGAAAGATCGAGGTCGAATCCAACAACGCCGGCGGCGCCCTGGGCGGTATTTCGACCGGCGCGCCCGTCATGTGGCGTATGGCCGTAAAGCCGACGCCCTCCATTGGCCGCGAGCAGCAGACCGTAGACATGGACGCTATGGAAAATGCCGAGCTCTCGGTCCACGGCCGCCACGATCCCTGCATCGTCCCCCGAGCCGTCCCCGTAGCCGAAGCAGCCGCCGCCCTCGCCATCTGGGACGCTCTCCTCGAGGACGCCGCCCAGCTCTAACCCGACTCACCTGGGTTGCCCGTCAACTCTGCCATTACGTGAAAGGGGCCTCCATGGACCTTGCTGACATCCGCCAGGCCATCGATGGCATCGACACCACGCTCCTCAACAGCTTTGTCGAGCGTATGGACATTGCCACCGAGGTCGCCAAGTCAAAAATCGAGATGGGCAAGGCCGTCTTCGACCCCGCCCGTGAGCGCTCCAAGCTCAACAATCTCGCCAGCCGCGCGCCCGAGCGCTACGAGGCGCAGACCATCACCCTGTTCCGCCTCCTCATGAGCATGAGCAAGGCCGAGCAACAGCGCTACATCAACGAGCTCAAGGGCATCACCGTCTCGCAAAAGGCACACGCCA
>CATYHY010000103.1 GCA_958407085.1 uncultured Collinsella sp.
CCATAGGATAGTTTTAACGGCTTTGGCTCTATTTGGTGCCAGAGCCGTTTTCATAAGCGTGCCGGGCGACGGGAATCGAACCCGGCAGGGTGCGAAGCTGAGAAAATGCGTGAGCATTTTCCAGCGCAGCACGCAAGGGCCTATGGCCCGCAGCGAAACAAGGGTTTGCGAAGCAAACCCTTGGACTTCCCGTCGCCCGCTCCATAAGATAGATGAATGGCTCTGGTTCCTTTTGGGACCAGAGCCATTTTCGTAAGTGTACGGGGTGACGGGAATCGAATCCGCCCCGCGCCCCAACTAAGTTGTGGTGAAATATGGACTGTCGTTTGGCTTTTGCGAACCCATTGAAGGCCGGGGCGGCTAATTTGGGAAGGGCTATTTTTGATTTACTCTAGCAATCGGCTGGCAAATGTGGTCAAAAAGCCCTGTTCCAAAATGACTGGTCTGGTGCTGAGCCACGAAAGCGGCCCATCTACTACGTTTGGCCCGCAGGGGTCGACCATCGCAGCATTTTTGTATAATCGGCAAGCCGTCTACCAGCGGTTTTGATATTTCGGATTTCGGTATGGTCGAGGGTAATCGGTTAAACGTAGTAGATAGGCCCATTTCGTGGCGAACAGTAGAATTTGCGGTTCAAGGCTGCCGGTTTTGGATGGCCAACCTTGAAGTTGCGGTGAATTAATTTCTGAAAAGTGCGAATAAGCCTAATCCAGGAACTAGTTCACCGCGACTTAGAAAGGATAGGTTTAGCTGCGGGGGCGGTGGCGGAGCTTGTCGATGGTGGAGTCGGTGCTTCGGCTGCGGGCTTCGGCGGCGCGGTCGCGGGCGTCGGCGGCGGTTTGGCGCTTGCGGCGGTAATCGATCATGCCTTGGATGATGGGCTTGCCAAAGCTCACGACATCATCGTTGTAAATGGCGGTTCGGGCTGCGAGGAGGCAGTCGGAAAAGTCCATATGGGTCTTGCCAAAGAGTTTGACGGCAAGGGCGACAACGGTGGGCTCGTCGACCATGACGTCATCGAGCAGCCTTTTCATGGCCGCAGCAATCTCAACGCGGGGAACCTTATAGACGTCGCGCAGCGTGACCACGACGCGCGTGATAATCTCGGGGTAGACGCGAGCGGTGCGCGTGGCGATGACCTTGGCGGCGCGCGGTGACAGAACTTCGTCGTCGTCAAGCAGGTAGCGTAGGATGACGGTCTCGTCGATGATGGTGCTACTCATGGATATCTACTTCCTCGGGACCCAAAATCGAATCGTCGCATTCTGTAGCAAGGTACTCAATCCAGGCATTGCGCTCCTCGGAGCGGCGATTGGGGTCCCCATATGCTTTGAGCGATCCATAGGCGGCGGTGCCGTCCTTTGAGCGCACGGCGACCGGCTGAAAGGGAAGCTTGCGCATCAAAATGCTCTGCGCGACAAAAAGGCGAACGGCCTCGGCAAGCGATGTGCCCATGGCGTCGTAGAGGCGCTCGGCATGCTGTTTGTCCTCTTCGCGAATGCGCACCTGCAGGATGGCTCGTTTTTGCGTCGATGACATCACTGGCCCCCTTAATGAGCGTGCAATATGAATGGTCAAATACAACATTGGCTAATAATAGCCAATGTTATAACCACTGCTTTATTGCACTCAAGTTAATGAGCGCGAAATATATATCAAACGTATTACATCCTTTATAAACGAGCGTGAAATCTCCCCTGGATTTACGCATGTAATACACTCACCTTTATAGCTATCCGAGAATAGTTCCAACCTGCCAAAACCCCTGCAATACACCCGTATTGCAGGGCCTATGCTCAAGTTTGCCCCCTGCAACTGCGTATATTTAACCTGTATATCGTTGGAGGAATTCTATCGAAGTGCCTGTTTCGCCGCATGCGCTCGATACGCCGATGCCGGACCACGGGCGGTCCGGGGCAACGTCGGCAGGGTCTCTCCGGCATGGGATTCAGGAGGGAGTGAACAACATGGGCAATAAACGAGTCGTGGCTGATTCTTCACGCTGCATTGGGTGCCAAACCTGTATGGCGGCGTGCATCGAGGCACACGATATTCCCGGCAACATCGCCGCACCTCGCTTGCGCGTAACGCGCACCTACGAGATCTCCGCGCCGGTGGCATGTCACCACTGCGAGGATGCTCCGTGCGCGAAGGCCTGTCCTACGGGCGCCTTGTTCTTTGATCCAAAGAACCATCGTATCGGCGTCAACGAGGACAACTGCATCGGCTGCAAGAGCTGCGTCATGGCCTGCCCCTTTGGCGCCGTGAGCGTGGCGACCACGCAGGTCCCCGTCTTGATGGGTGACGTTCGCGTGGGTTCGCAGACTAAGAGCTTCGTGCTCAAGTGCGACCTATGCGTGGACCGTCCCGGCGGTCCGGCGTGTGCCGAGGCGTGCCCGACCAAGGGTCTCACCCTGGTAGACGATGAGCGTCTGGCAGAACTGACTGCCGAGCGTGCCCGCGCCACCATCGAAAACGAGGCGTAAGCGTCGGGCGACAGGCCCAATGATTGTCAAATAAGTACCGAGTATTCGGTAGCAGAGAAAGGAAGGAGGGTGTCATGGAGAAGCATAAAGTGATCTGCCCGTACTGCGGCGCCGGTTGCCAGTTTAACCTCTTGGTCCAAAACGGCCAGGTTGTGGGTACCGAACCGCTCAACGGCATCACCAATCAGGGCGAGCTGTGCCTTAAGGGCATGAGCGGCTACGACTTCATCAACGACACCAAGATCTTGACTCCTCGCGTACTGCACCCGATGATCCGCCGCACTAAGGGCGCGGATCTTGAGCGCGTAAGCTGGGACGAGGCACTGGATTTCACCGCATCTAAGATGCAGGCCATAATTGACGAATATGGTCCTAACGCTGTCATGACCACCGGCTCTTCGCGAGGCGGCGGCAATGAGGCGAACTACGTCATGCAGAAGTTTACGCGTGCGTGCATCGGCACCCACAGCGTGGACAACTGCGCCCGTACTTGACACGGCCCTACTGTCCTCGGTCTGATGGACACGGTTGGTTCAGGTTGCATGTCATGCTCCATCCCCGGTATGGAGGATGCGGGCTGCATTTTCCTCTTCGGCTATAACCCTGCCGATTCGCACCCCATCGTCGCAAGGCGTATCGTGCGAGCCAAAGAAAAGGGTTGCAAGATCATCGTCGCCGATCCGCGCCATATCGAAACCGCGCGTATCGCCGATCTCTACCTTCCGATCAAGAACGGTTGCAACGTTGCGTTCCTCAACGCCTTTGCCAACTGCTTGGTCAACGATGGCCTCTACGACAAGGAATTCGTCGCCGAGCACACGAACGGCTTTGACGAATGGTGGGAGACCATCAAGAACTACACTCCCGAATCCGTACAGGACATCACGGGTGTCGAGCCCGCGTTGATCCACCAGGCTGCCGAGATGTACGCCACGGCGAAGCCCTCTGCCATCATTGGCTGGGGTATGGGCGTATGCCAGCAGAAGCAGAACCTGAAGACGGTGCACACCATCGCCTCCATCGCCTGCGTTGCCGGCCAGATCGGCAAACCCAATTCCGGCCTCGCGCCCGTGCGTGGCCAGAACAACGTCCAGGGCTCCTGCGATATGGGCATGCTGCCCAACCTGTACCCTGGCTACCAGAAGGTCACCGACCCGGCTGTGCGTGCCAAGTTTGCCAAGGCTTGGGGCGTGCCCGAGGAAAAGCTCCCGCTCGAGGAGGGCTACAAGCTCACCGACCTGGGCCACCTGGTCGACGAGGGTAAGGTGCACTGCTTCTACAACTACGGCGAGGACCCGGTGCAGACCGAGCCCGATTCGGCCGGCATGCGCAAGACGCTCTCCGAGCTGGATCTGTTCATCTGCCAGGACATCTTTATGACGCAGACGACCATGCTCGCCGACGTCATCCTGCCCGCTACCTCTTGGGGCGAGCACGAGGGTGTCTTTACCGCATCCGACCGTAGCTTCCAGCACTTTGACGCGGCCGTTCCGCCCAAGGGCGAGTGCCGTCACGACTGGGAGATCTTCGCGGACCTGTCTACGCGCATGGGCTACCCCATGCACTACGACAACACCGAGCAGATCTGGAACGAGTGCATTAGCCTGTGCCCCAACTTTGTGGGCGCGACCTACGAGAAGATGGCTCCCGAGGGCGGTTACGCCCAGTGGCCCGTCAAGAGCACCGATGTGAACGACCACGGTACGCCCGACATGTTCGCTGGTGGCAAGTTCACCACCAAGGACGGCCGCGCCAACCTGATGGCACACGACTGGGAGGCGCCCTCCGAGCTTCCCGACGATGAGTACCCGCTCATCCTGTGCACCGTCCGCGAGGTCGGCCACTACAGCTGCCGCTCGATGACCGGCAACTGCAAGACGCTGGCACTGCTTGCCGACGAGCCCGGCTTTGTCCGCATGAATCCCGCGGACGCCCAGGCACGCGGCATCAAGAATGGCGACATCGTCTCGATTCACAGCCGCCGCGGCCAGGTATACAGCCGCGCCGACGTGAGCGACCGCATCAACAAGGGCACGGTCTATATGACCTACCAGTGGTGGATCGGCAAGTGCAACGAGCTGACCATGCACAAGGTCGACCCGGTCTCGCATACGCCCGAGGACAAGTTCTCCGCCTGCCAGGTCGACGCCATTGCCGACCAGGTCTGGGCCGAGGGCGAGGTGGAGCGTCAGTACACCGAGCTCAAGCAGGCTCTGGTGGACGCCGCCGCTCCCCAAGACGTTGAGCCTGGCGCCGCCAAGTTCGACGACGAGACGCACGTGAATCAAATCGTGTAGTCCCGTTCTCGTTGGCTTTTTGGGCCGGGCGTCCCGTACGTTCGGGAGCCCGGCCCGTTATTTTGAAAGGAAGTGGGGATGAACCGCTTCATCGACATCAACCCGGAGAGGTGCATCGGCTGCGGAACATGCCAGTCCGCCTGTGCCGACGCCCACCGGATGCAGGGTCTTCAGGATACGCCGCGCCTGGCGCTCGTGAAGACCGGCGGTATTTCGGCCGCCCTTGCCTGCCACCATTGCGAGGGTGCCCCTTGCGCCGAGGTCTGCCCGGTGAATGCCATCGAGCACGATGGCGATCGCATCCACGTCAAGGAGCAGGAGTGCATCGGGTGCAGGCTGTGCGCCATCGCGTGCCCCTTCGGAGCCATCCATCCCGATGGCACGTCTATCGCCGGTGTCGCAGGCATGTGCGACCCGACGCCTTCGTATCCTAAGTCCCTGAGCAGCCTGCTTACGTGGGCTCCCGGCCAGTACACCTGTGCTGTCAAGTGCGACCTGTGCGCCTTCGATCCGGACGGCCCGCATTGTGTGGCGGCGTGCCCCACCAAGGCGCTGACCGTCATGGGCGGCGCGGCCGATCGCGAGCTCGACGAGGCCAAGCGCCTGCGCTCGATCGAAAACGGTCCGGTCGTCGACGTTACCGCTGTGGCCCAGGGTCTGTCCGAGAAAGCAGAAGGGAGCGTAAACAATGGATAGCATGACGCTGTTTATCGCATCGCTTGCCGTCTCGTGCATCGGTGCGCTCGCCTCGGTTCTG
>CATYHY010000104.1 GCA_958407085.1 uncultured Collinsella sp.
AAAGAAAGGCTCCCCTCTCGCCCAGTGGACGGGAGGGGAGCCTTATATGTGACCGCGGCAAAAGGATGGCAATACCGCAGTCGCCCAAAGGGAGGGCCTGGATGCACCGGGCCTAGATAAGGTTCTTGCCAGACACCTTATCGAAGAGATGGGTCGCGTTCTTCTCGAACTTGAACCAGATGGAGTCGCCCGCCTTGAGCGCACCCTTGGCCTCAAGGTCGACAACGGGAATGATCAGGACGAACTGGCCATCGGGAGCGGTCACGTGGACATGCTCGGTCGAACCCATGAGCTCGGTCACCTCGACGGTACCCTGGAGCGCACCCTCCTCGCCCTTGTCGGCAAGCAGAATCTGCTCGGGGCGCACGCCGGCCGTAATCTCCTTCACGTCGCCGCCGTCCCAGTTGAGAGCAAGCTGAGAGCAGGTCTCGGGGGCGAGCGCCACGTTCATATCCTCGGTCTTGACGGTGAAGCCGTTGCCCGAGCGCGCCAGCTGGGCATCGAAGAAGTTCATCTGCGGCACGCCGATAAAGCCGGCAACGAAGATGTTCGCGGGATGGTTGAAGACCTCCTGCGGGGTGGCGATCTGCTGGACGACGCCGTCCTTCATGACCACAATGCGATCGCCGAGGGTCATGGCCTCGGTCTGGTCGTGGGTGACGTAGATGAACGTGCCCTTGATCTCGTGGCGCAGCTTGATGAGCTCGGCACGCATCTGGTTACGCAGCTTGGCGTCCAGGTTGGACAGCGGCTCGTCCATCAGGAAGACCTTAGGATCACGCACGATGGCGCGGCCGATAGCGACACGCTGGCGCTGGCCGCCCGAAAGCGCCTTGGGCTTGCGGTCGAGGTACTCGGTGATACCCAAGATCTCGGCAGCGGAGCGAACCTTGCGGTCGATCTCGTCTTTGGGGACCTTCTTGAGCTCAAGCGTAAACGCCATGTTCTCGTACACCGTCATGTTGGGGTACAGAGCGTAGCTCTGGAACACCATGGCGATGTCGCGGTCCTTGGGTGCCACGTCGTTGACGCGCTTGCCGTCGATGAGCACATCGCCCGAGGTAATGTCCTCCAGGCCGGCAACCATGCGCATCGTCGTGGACTTACCGCAGCCAGAGGGACCAACGAGAACGACGAACTCCTGGTCGTGAACGGTGAGGTTGAAGTCCTCTA
This sequence comes from uncultured Collinsella sp., assembly GCA_958407085.1. Classification (GTDB taxonomy): domain Bacteria; phylum Actinomycetota; class Coriobacteriia; order Coriobacteriales; family Coriobacteriaceae; genus Collinsella. Next base: position 1,174 of record CATYHY010000104.1, read on the forward strand.
CAGCGAGCACGCCATCCTCGGTAACCTTAAGGTTATGCTTCTTCTCCTCGGTCTTCTTCTTTTTGCCAAAGAAGCCCTTCTTTTTGGACTCGGTGTTGGGATACACCTTCTGAACATGTTTGAGAACGATCTCGGCCATGTCTTTACCTTTCGATACGCGGCGCCGCGCTGAGGGGCGCCGCAGAAACTTGCAAAACAGTTACGGCATCAGCCCTTGACGGCACCTGCCACCACGCCGTCGATGATGTACTTCTGGCAGAGGATGTACATGATGACGATGGGGATAACGACCATCATGATGCAGGCCATCATGGGGCCGAGCTCGACGTGGCCATAGCCGCCGCGGAAGTACTGGATCAAGATAGGAATGGTCTTGTACTTGGTGGAGTCGAGGGTGAGGTAGGGCAGCAGGTAGTCGTTCCAGACCCACATGGTCTCGAGAATGCCGACCGAAAGATAGGTGGGCTTCATGATGGGAAGGACGATTTTAAAGAACACCTGGACCGGGTTGCAGCCGTCGATCATGGCCGCCTCCTCGATCTCGAGCGGGATGTTCTTTACAAAGCCGGCGAACATAAAGACCGCCAGGCCTGCGCCAAAGCCAAGGTAGATAAAGCAGATGTTGAACGGCGTGTTGAAGCCGATGCGGTCCGCCAAATTGGACAGCGTGAACATGAGCATCTGGAACGGCACGACCATCGAGAACACGAACAGGTAATAGAAGAAGTTCGAGATCTTGTTGTTGACGCGCACCACGTACCAAGCGCACATGGAGCAGCACACCAAAATCAGCACGACCGACGTGACCGTGATAATGAGCGAGTACATAAACGCCGAGGCAAAGCCCTGCTCGTTAAGGGCGTGCACGTAGTTTGCAAGGCCGTTGAACGTCTCGGGCGTGAGCAAATCGAATGCCGTGGTGGTGCTGATTGCAGTTCCCTTTTTAAAGGAATTGAGCGCAATCATGAACACGGGGTAGATCCACGCGAGCGACAGGATCGTAAAGAAAATCGAGAGCGCGCGGTTGATAACCTTATCGCGTTTCATTACTGCTGCACCTCCTTGGACCTCGTGGCCTTAAGCTGAATCATGGAGATGGCTACGACCAGGATGCAGAAGATAACCGCCTTGGCCTGACCGATGCCCTGCCATGCGATGCCGGCACGCGAGTAGAACGTGTTGTAGATGTTCAGGGCGAGCATCTCGGTGGAGTGCGCGGGGGCGCCGCCGGTAAGGGCGAGGTTCTGGTCGAACAGCTTAAAGCCGTTGGTGATGGACAGGAACAGGCAGATGGTAATCGTCGGCATCAGATTGGGGATCTTAACCTTCCAGAACGTCTGCCATGCCGTGGCACCGTCAACCTTGGCGGCCTCGATGTAGTCGGACGGAATGGACTGCAGACCGGCGATGTAGATGATCATCATGTAGCCGACCTGCTGCCACAGGGTCAGGATGATAAGGCCCCAGAAGCCAGCAGCAGAGTTAAGGGCGATGAGCTGGGCGCCGATGTTGGAGAGCAGGCAGTTGATCAAGATCTGCCAGATGTAGCCCAGCACGATGCCGCCGATCAGGTTAGGCATAAAGAAGATCGTACGGAAGATGTTGGTGCCTTTGAGCGCCTTGCGGGTGAGCGCCTGCGCAATTGCCAGGGCGATCACGTTGATGAGCACCGTCGACAGGAAGGCAAACGCCACGGTAAAGAAGAACGACGTGGCAAACTGCGGATCGGACAGCGCGCGCACGTAGTTCGCGATACCGACAAAGTGCGCGTTGTTAATGGTAATAAACTGGCAGAACGAGAGATAGAAGCCCTGGATAAAAGGGATCACGAACCCGATCATAAACGCCAGGCACGTGGGCAGCATAAAGAGCGGCCACCAGCGCTTGAGTGCTTTGCCCATAAAAGGGTCCTTTCAATATGCAGGGGGCGGGCAAACCAACGTCTGCCCGCCCCCTGTCGCTAATCAGATAGCTTGGGCAGCAACTGCTTACTCGGAAGCAGCCTTCTCGGTCTTCCAGCCATCGACGAAGGCGTTCTTGACGCCGTCCCACTTGGTGTTGTCGGCAGCATAAGCAATGAGAGCCTGCTTGAGGTTCTTCTTCCACTCCTCAGAGGGGATGTAGACGAAGTCCCAAGCAACGGTCTTCTTGCCGTCCTTGGCCATGGCAACGGCCTGCTGCGAGAAGACGTTGGTGGTTTCCTTGGCGCTCTTGAACGGGGCAGTCAGACCCATCTTGTCAGCGATGATGCTGGTGGCGGTGTCAGAAGTGACGCACCAATACATGAAGTCCTCGGTGGCCTTCTGAGCATCCTCGGAAGCCTGGGAGCTCACGCACCAGTAGTTCTCGCCGCCGGAGCACAGGCCCTGGTTCTCCTCGCCGTCAACGCCGATGTAGATCGGCAGCATGCCGAGCTGGTCGTCGGTCATACCGGCCTTGGTGAGGTCAGCGTATGCCCAAGAGCCGTTCTGATAGAAGACGGCCTTGCCGGTTGCGAACTCGTTGGTGGCGTCGTCGCCGGTCTTGGAAGCAAGCTGCGAAGGATCGCAGGTGGAGTCGGTGATGTACAGGTCGAAAATCTGCTTGAAGTTGTCGAGATACTCGCCCTTGATCTCGTCGTCCTCCTGGTTGTGCTCCTTCTCGAACTCGTAGTAGAGCGGGAGGTTGGCGAGGTGAGTGGTGTAGCGCCAGCTGGAGGAGTCATCCATGCCGGCAGAAGTGAAGGCACCCTCAACACCAAGCTCGTCCTTGCGGGCCTGGATGTCGTCAGCACAAGCCTTCAGCTTGTCGAAGGAGTTGATGTCCTCGGCCTTGTAGCCAGCCTTCTCGAGCAGCTGCTTGTTGTAGATGATGCCGTAGCTCTCCTGAACCCAGTCGATGCCCAGATCCTTACCGTCGGACTGCAGCGCCAGGGAGTCATCGATGAGCTCACCGCGGAGCTTGGTGTCGGACAGGTCGGCGCAGTAGTCCTTCCAGTTCTTAAGGCCGGTGGGGCCGTTGACCTGGAACAGCGTCGGAGCGGAGCTCTTGGACATCTCGGACTTGAGCTTCTCCTCGTAGGTGTTGGAGGCGGCGGTCACGATCTTGACCTCGATGCCCTTCTCCTCCTTGTACGCCTTGGCGATCTCCTTCCACTCCTTGTCGACCTCAGGCTTGAATTGGAGGAAGTAGACCTCGGCAGCGTCACCAGAAGCAGAGGAGCCGGAGCCGGCGGAGCCACCGCAGCCCACGAGACCCAGACCAAGAACCGCAGCCGCGGAACCAGCAAAGCCCAGGAACTGCCTTCTGCTCATTTCGTTCTTCATTACAATCCACCCTTTCACACCGTGGCGGCACCCTTTGCCGCCGCCTTCGGAGATTGGCTCGGGGACTTTGCCCCTTTTGCTGATTTGTACAATACGCTATTTGACTAGTTGTTTGAACAAGTATTACAAGAGCGGTAGAAAAACTTCGGTGAACGGTAATTTCAACTTGATACTTGACAAGTTTTGTATAAACAATTATTTGTTATCAAATGCAGCGAAAACGCCCGGTCAAACCGATGCATCGTCGGTTTGACCGGGCGTTTTCGCTTTGAGGGCATGAGTCTCGTCAGGCTGCGAGCTAGCCGGCTATCGCTTGGAGTTGACGCGGTAGTGGAAGATCTCGGGGTGTGTGCGAGCGTGCGTCACCTCAAATAAGATGCCATCCGAGGTGTACGACTGGCTCTCCATGACGGCAACGCAGTTGTATTTGCCGAGGTCAAGATAGCTGCAGTCCTCATCATTGGCAAGCTCGACGCTCACTGTACGGCGACTCGCCATCACCTTGACGCCGCGTTTGTGCTCCAGATAGTCGTAAATTGACTTTGCGGCGATCTCGGGCGTCAGGCCCTTGGCGATTGACTCCAAAAAGTAACCATGGTCTACTTGGCGCGCATTGCCGTTGAGGCTTCGGACACGCACCACGCGAATCAACTCCTCGCCCACCTTAAAGCCCAGGCGACGAGAGAGTTGCTCAGTGCAAATCAAATGTTCAAAAGACTTGACCTCGGTCGATGCGACGGCATTGTTGCGCTTTGCAAATTCGCCAAACGACTCGACTTCCTCGAGTGCGCCCAGCATGTCGGTTTCGCCCTTGAGCCAAATAACGCGCACGCCCTTGCCGTGTATAGGCTGCACAAACATCTGGTCGGCCAGCATGCTCAAGGCGCGTCGAACGGTATTGCGCGTGCAGCCAAACTCCGCGGTCAGCTCGGCTTCGGTTGGCAGCATCTCCTGAAACGCATAAGTCCCGTTAATGATGCGCGAACGGATCTCGCGGTAGATTCCTTCGTAAATCGCTTTTGGCATGACTTCACCTCTAATGAATATGTATGG
>CATYHY010000105.1 GCA_958407085.1 uncultured Collinsella sp.
TCGTAGGCTAGACGCTTCTCGCGCTTGGCGTACTCTTCGACGATGATGTCGCCATGCTCGTCTTCGATCTTGTCGAAGAAGTCGATGGCGCCCTTAATTTCCTCAGCGGTCGGGTGCCCCTTTTGGACACCGCCGGTGAGTTTAAACGGCCCCCACGTATCAAAGCCGGGGCAGCCGTAGACGCCCATAAAGATGGCCTGCCTCATGCGGCAGATACCATCGATATCCTTGCTGTACCACTTGTTTTTGCCACCGTAGGTCATAAGGCCAAACACCTTGTCCTGCGGCTGCAGCACGTTCGTGAGCACGCGTGCCATATCCTTGTCGATCTCGGAGTAATAAATGCCCGTGGCGACGCCGATCAGATGGTATTCGTGCAGGTCGGGGTACTCGTTTTTACCGAGTGACTTCACGTCGAGGGTATCGATTTCGGGGTGTGCCTCAACGATGGCGTCCACGAGCTTTTTCGTATTGCCGTGATGGCGCGAGGCGTAGAGGATGATGGTTCGAATAAGAAGGCCTTTCAGCTGTAATTGCTTCAATGTCTGTATGGTACCCCGTTGCATGGCCGGGATACCGGACGCATCGATGAACGTGCGAGTTTGTCCTTTGGTCAGGGCCGAGACAGGTACTTGCGAGCAAAAGCAGTTGTTCGAAAGGATGGGCAATGGAATACGCTCTCTCTAACGATTCGATTTCTATTAAGGTGTCCACGGCCGGCGGCTCGTTTACCTCGATTGAGGCCGACGGTCGCGAGTATTTGTGGCAGGGCGATCCCGCCGTGTGGTCCGGCCAGGCGCCGATTTGCTTCCCGATTTGCGGAGGCTTGCGTGACAACAACGCCATGACGTTTGCCGGGCATCATGTAAAGCTCGCTCGCCACGGGTTTGCGCGCAAACAGGAGTGGAAGCTGCTGAGCCAGAGCGAGAACGAGCTGGCGATGTGCCTGGCTTCGGAGGATAACGCCGCGCTGCTGAGCGATTATCCGTATCCGTTTAAGCTTGTCGCCCGCTATACGCTCGAGGACGCTGCCGTGCGCGTTTCCTATGAGGTCACCAACGAGGGCACCGAGGACATGCCGTTCTTTATTGGCGGTCATCCCGGCTTTAGGTGTCCGCTCGATGAGGGCGAGGCCTATACGGACTACGAGCTGCGCTTTGAGAAAGACGAGGCTGCGGAGCTTTGCACTGCTGTCCCTTCGACTGGCTTGATTGACGTGGCAAACCGCTCCAAGAACCCCATGGTGGGAAAGACGCTGCCCCTGTCGCACGAGCTCTTCGATTTTGCGGAGACCATCTTTGACGTGCTCGAGAGCCGTCAGGTCACGCTTTCCAAAAAGGGCGAGGACAAGGGCGTCCGCCTGAGCTTTGATGGCTTCCCATATCTCATTGTGTGGAGCAAGCCCGAGGGCGATTTTGTGGCGGTTGAGCCTTGGGGCGGCCTTTCGACCTGCTCCGATGAGGACGACGTGCTTGAGCATAAGCGCGGCTGCCTTGTCGCCAAGCCCAAGGAGACCGTCGTTCGCTCGTTCACGATTGAGATTCTGTAATTCCGTTTTGTCGACTCGTATCGCGAGGCACAAGGAGCCTGCGAGATAAGGAGCTAAAAATGATCCTCACCGTTACGATGAACCCGTCTGTTGATACGCGCTATCAGCTCGATGAGCTCGTTATCGACGACGTCAACCGTGTGACGCCCGAAAAGACCGCCGGCGGCAAGGGCCTCAACGTGGCCCGTGTGCTGGGTCAGCTGGGCGACGACGTTGTGGCAACCGGTTTGCTCGGCGGCCACATGGGCGCCTACATGGCTGAGCTTATGGACGCCAACGGTATTAACAACGACTTTGTGCCCATCAAGGGCGAGACTCGCATTTGCCTCAACATCCTCCACGCCGGCAACCAGACCGAGCTGCTCGAGAGCGGCCCGACAATTGCCCCCGAGGAGCTCGATGCCTTTACCGCCAAGTTTACTGAGCTTGCGGGCAAGGCCGACGTTGTCACCATTTCGGGTTCTCTGCCCCGCGGTGTCGAGGCAGGCTACTATGCCAAGATCACGGGCATTGCCGAGAACGCCGGAGCCAAGGTGCTGCTCGATACCTCGGGTGCTTCGCTCGAGGCCGCCCTTAAGTCCGAAATTAAACCCGAGCTGGTCAAGCCTAACCTGACCGAGATCAACGGCCTTCTGGGCACGAGCTTTACCACCGACGATGTGGACGAGCTCCGCGCCGCGCTCGCCTCTGATGCCCGCTTCTCCGATATCCCCTGGGTCGTCGTGTCCATGGGCGCTGCCGGCTCCGTTGGCTTCCACAATGGTCGTGCGTTCCGCGCAAAGACGCCCGATATCCCTGCCGTTAACGCAACAGGCTCTGGCGACTCCACTATCGCAGGCTTCGCGCATGCCATCGCTGCTGGCGCAGACGACGAGACGGTGCTGCGTACCGCCAACACTTGCGGCAAGCTCAACGCCATGGATCCTATGACCGGCCATCTGGTTATGGACCGTTGGGACGAGGTCTACAACGACGTTGTCGTGACCGAGCTGTAAGGGCTTGGGCGTCGGTCCCGGCATCGCTTGCTAGCTCATGTCGACGACAAGTGCGATAGCATTATGTCGGGGCGCGACGCCGACGTTGTCGTGTTCAATCCCGACCTTACCCTGGTCGAGACGTATGTGGGTGGCAACAGCGTCGGTAACGCGTTTGCCGAGTAGCCGCCAAAGAAACGATCCGAGAGGGGATTTAGATGATTTACGGTGCATTGGGCGATATCGAGGAGTACCGCGGAATGCTCAAGGGCCTCGATGTGCTGATCGATTGGCTCGAGGAGAACGATCCGGCGAAGCTCGAGGTCGGCAGCCATCCGATTCTGGGCGACAAGGTCTTTGCGAACGTCATGGCTCCCACGACGCGTCCCGAAGCCGAGGCTCACTATGAGACGCATCAGCGCTATCACGACCTGCAGATCGACGTCGAGGGTCGCGAGGCCTTTAAGGTTGCCACGGGCAGCCTGACGCTGGTCCAGGAGTTCGACGAGAAGGACGACTACGATCTGGTCGATTCCGACGCCTCGATCGCCGGCGATCTTGCTGACGACAAGTTTGCGCTGTTTGTTGCCGGCGAGCCTCACATGCCCACGCTCGAGTTCCCGGGCGATGGCGCGCAGCCGGTCAAGAAGATTTGCTTTAAGCTGCTTGCAGATGCTTACTGGGAGGAGTAGCGCGCTGCTCGGCTGAGCTGTTCGTGTTGCGAGCGTTATCCCTTGGGGGAGCTCGCTTGGGCCCCGCTGAACGCGGTTCCTTTGGGGATTGCGGTTGGCGGGGCTTTTGTTGAGTAGGGGAGTTTCCGGCGGCGTTGTGCTTGGATTGGCGGATGCGCGCCCAAAATCGGCAACAAAAAAGCCGCCCGAAGGCGGCTATCTTGTGCAATGGAGCCAGCGACCGGGCTCGAACCGGTGACCCCCGCTTTACGAGAGCGGTGCTCTACCAACTGAGCTACGCTGGCGGCCATGTGATGACGCAACAGAGGCGTCAACGGCTGTTTATGATACGGGACATCGCAAATCCGTGCAAGGGTTCTGACGGCTTTTCTCACTTTAAATGCACTAATATTGGAGACGTGATGTCTCGCTCTTACGGGTCTCAAACAGAATGGGGCAGCGATGACTCAACCCAAGATTCTTCTCACACGCATCGACGACCGTTTCATTTACGGACAAGACGTTGAGCTGTGGAATGAGGCTGTGGGTTCCAATCTCGTCCTGATCGTCAACGACGAGATTGCGGCTGATTCGCGTAAGTGGGCGCCTATGAGGGTCGCGGCGCCCGAGGGCGTGTGGACACGGTTTTTCTCGGTGCAAAGGACCATCGACATCATCCATACCGCAACGCCGCGTCAATGGATTCTGATCATGGTGGCCTCACCCGCCGATGCGCTCGCGCTGGTTAAGGGCGGCGTGCCGATCACCAAGATCAGCATCGGCCATATGCAGGCAGGGGAGGGCAAGCGTCCCGCAACACCCGCAGTTGCCGTAGACGACACAGACGTCGCTGCCCTCAAAGAGCTGCAAGCGCTCGGCATAGAACTAGAAATCCGCTACCTCCCCAGCTCCAACCCCGACCCCATCCAGCTAGTCATTTAAGAACGTCCCCAATGACTAGGTAGCAAAACGCCCGTCGGCGGTGGTGCCGGCGGGCGTTGCTGTGCGATATGTCGCGTTGTGGGCCTAGTGCCTCATAAAGTGGTATTCGATCACATTGCTGTAGGGATGACCGGGGCCCACGATGCCCTGGGGGAACAGCGCATGGTGCGGCGTGTCAGGATACATTTCGGCCTCGAGGGCAAAGCCGGCGCCCCAACCGTAGTTGGCATCGTCTTTGGCGTGTTCGTCGCCCAGCCAGTTGCCGGTGTAGAGCTGCACGCCCGGGGCAGTGGTGTAATAGTCCAGCTCACGGCCGGTCCACATCTCCTCGACGTGCATCGCGCGGCGCAGATTACGGCCGTACTGATAGCCATCGATGCACAGGCAGTGGTCGTAGCCACGGGCCTGCTTAATCTGCGGGTCGTCGGCTTCCATGCCGGGCGCGACGGGGCGCAGCTCACGGAAGTCAAACGGCGTGCCCTCGACCGGAGCGATCTCTCCGGTGGGGATATTCTGCTCGTTGATGGGCAGGTAGTGGGCAGCGTTAGCAACAAAGAAGTGCTCACAGTCCATGCCGGCGTTGTGACCGGCAAGGTTAAAGTACGTGTGGTTGGTCATGGACACGTACGTGGCGCGGTCGCTCTCACAGCCATATTCGATACGGAAGCAGCCGGTGCGCGTCACGGTAAACACGGCCGTAAAGGTGCGGTTGCCGGGAAGGCCCAGCTCACCGTCCTCAAGCGAGGTGGTCATGCGCACGGCATTGTGGACCTCGTCGAGCTCAACGTCCCACACGCGCTTGTGCAGGCCGTGCTCAAGGTCGCTGTGCAGGTTGTTGACGCCCTCGTTGGCCGGCATATGCCAGTCCGTGCCGTCAATGGTGATCGTGGCGCCCGCGGTGCGGTTGGCCACGGGGCCGATGGTCGCGCCAAAGCAGGCGGGGTTGTCAAAGTAATCCTCGAGCTTATCGAAGCCCAGCACCACATCGCGCACGTTGCCGGGGATGTCGGGCACGTCGATGCCCAGCACGGTGGCGCCAAAGTCCATAATGCGAACGCAGATCTCGGGCCCGTTGAGGGTGTAACGATGAACGGGGGTACCGCACGGCGCGGTGCCGAAAAGCTCGGAAGTGATCATTTGGTTCCTAACATCGAGGTATTTCCGACAAACTGTAGCGCGAACAGGCGAGATTATCACTACACCCCACTAAAGCAGGGGGTATTTTTCTCAAAAAAGTGATGATTGGAGCTGTGCGGGCAGGTGGCGCGCGCAGACGTGGTGTAAGAGTGTCCTGAGGTCCGTCGCTACAAGCC
>CATYHY010000106.1 GCA_958407085.1 uncultured Collinsella sp.
TCGTCAAGGACGGCGTCCTCACCGCTAACGGCACCACCCTGGGCGCCGACAACGGTATCGCCGTCGCGCTTATGCTTACCGTGCTCAACGACGATTCGATTGCTCATCCGGCCCTCGAGTGCGTATTCACCACCGACGAGGAGACTGGCCTGGTCGGCGCCGAGACGCTCGACAAGTCCCAGATTAGCGCCCGCACCATGATTAACCTTGACTCCGAGGAAGAGGGCGTTGCCACCGTCAGCTGCGCCGGCGGCGTCGTCGTTACCTACACCTGCCCGATCGCGCGCGAGCGCAAGACCGGTAGCACCCTCACACTCGACATCTCCGGCCTGCTGGGCGGTCACTCCGGCTCCGACATCAACCTGGAGCGCGGCAACGGCAACCTCATCATGGCCCGCATCATCGACCGCCTGATGGTCGCCGGCGAGCCCGCCATCGTCAGCTTTAACGGCGGCACTAAGGACAACGCCATCAACCGTGAGTGCAAGGCCGAGCTGGTTTACGCCGACCACGCTGCCGCCGAGGCCGCGGCCCAGATCGCAAAGGGCATCATCGCCGACGTCACTGCCGAGCTCGAGGTCTTCGACCCCGGCTTTACCTGCACCGTCGAGATTGCCGACGACGCCGAGGTCGAGGCCATGGACCAGAAGTCCGCGCTTGCCCTCATCCGCGCTCTGCGTCTTGCCCCTAACGGCGTGATTCGCCGCAACGTCGCCACCGACGGCTCCGTCGAGGTTTCCTCCAACATCGGTGTGGTTGCCACCTCTGACGACCAGGTCAAGATCATGCTGTCCCCGCGTTCCTCGATCACCTCGCTGCAGAACGAGTTCAAGGACCGCCTGCAGACGCTTGCCGATGTCCTGGGCTTTGACGCCAAGTTTGAGTTCGAGTATCCCGGCTGGAGCTATGCCGAGCATTCGCCGGTCCGCGACATTTTTGTCGAGAGCTATCGCGAGCTCTTTGGCTCCGAGCTGCGCATCGAGTCCATTCACGCCGGCCTTGAGTGCGGCCTGTTTGCCGAGGCCCTGCACGGCCTGGACGCCATCGCCGTGGGCCCGACGCTCTCCGATGTCCACACCCCGGACGAGAGCATGGAGCTCGCTTCTGCCGAGCGCTTCTACGAGCTGCTCATCGACGTCCTCAAGCGCCTCGCTGCGTAAAGGTCGCATTGACGGCGATCCAAAACCTTTGCTGATGGATTGCAAATGACATTACGAGAGGGGGTACCCGAGCTTTTGCGACGGGTGCCCCCTCTCTTCTTTTAAGAAATGGGAAATTGATTGGCGTCTAGCCCATATCCGCCTTGATGAGGTCGAGGGTGCGCTGGCAGTTTTCGCGGACGGGCCCGAGCATATGCTTGCGCAGGTCCGCCATGCCGGGCAGATCGGCGTATTCGTCCATGACCTCTTCCATGCAAATGGGTACCTCGTAGGCGAGGTCCATCATGGTCGCAAAGCAAAACTTCTCGGATAGCCCGGCATCGGTGAGTGCCGCCTCCAGCGCGGGGTCGCCCATACCGTGGTATCGGCGGATAGCGCCTGGACCGATGCGTCCCACACGGTTTTCGCCGCCAACGCTCATGGCGAGGCGCGCTTTTCGCCGCATACGTTCGTATGCCAGCCCAGATGCAACGTCATACATACGGGCCATCATAGCTGTGCCGCCGTTTCCAAGAAGCAGGGAATAGTTCTTCGCATGCGCGTCCGGTGCGCCGATGATGGCGTTAAAGAAAAGTATCTGCGTAAACAGATACAGGTTAAGTTGATGATGGCTCGTATTGACGAGGAGTTCCTGAATATCGCGTGCGGTCGGGCCGCCGTCTGCCGTGTACTTTTGAGCGGGCATCACTCCAAGGGCCTGACAGAGGTCTTCTTGGTGTAGACGCATGATTGTCCCGTCTTTGACATTCACACGGTCATAGCGCTCAACAATGAGGGCGGGTTCGTTCTCAAATAAGCGATACTCAACGTTCGCCGTTGCGATACCCGCGCGCTGGGCGCTTTTCATGCAGACAAACTCATTAAGCGCTTCGAGCTTAAATCCGATAACGCCATTTTTGAAAATATGCGTCGTGGGCGAGGAACCTACGCATTCGCACCAGCGACCGTCTATGAGTGCGAGTGCGAACTTGCCCTGGTTGCCTCCAAGTGACCAACTTTCATCTAGACCCATCCACGATGCATCGCGGTCATCTCTGATCGACTTGAGACGGAGAGCAATTTCGTGGTCGTCTATAGGGCGGTATTCGCCAGCGCGATGCAGGACGGCGTCGGCATCTTCTTCGGCACAAAACTGCACTCCGCCCGGACAGTCGAGTCCGATATGGCTGAGCAACGCAACGGGATTGTTGGGCCTAACGTTGAATTCGGCGGCAATCGCTTTTCGTTGGTCCTCGCTGTCGGGTAGAAGGCCAAACAAGTACGGATTCATGACCTGTTGGCCGTATGTGCGATTTGATACGGGTATGTTGGTCGATAGGGCTGGCCCGTCATAGTCATGATCGTAGGTAAAGCTGATAAGACCGTTCTCATCTTGCGTGAGCGTTCCCGCAGGTACGCCGCAAATAATGGTCCGAAGTGATGTTCTGGCCATTGGCTATTTCCCTTCAGACTCGGCTTGAGCGGGTGCGCTAGCGGCAATCGAGACTCCGAGATTGGACATGGCGAAATCGGCGAAGGCCCTGTCGTAGAGCTCGGACGTAAAGGGGGTATCTGGAAGAGCTGGAATGGCTGCGCCGCGTCGGTGGCTATGAGAGGGACGTTGAGCGTGATGGCGTCTGGGGGTACAGCGAGATTGCAGATCAGCATGCGGGGCGTCGGTCGGCTGCTCATGTTTCGTGTCGTCGATATTCCCTTGAGCAACGAGAGCCAGTCCGAGAGCACCGAAAACCGCCAGCAGCTTGTCGAGCCGAATGCCCGTGGCATCTCCCAGCTCGAGCGATGCGAGCAGGCGCTCCGAAACACCGGCTTTTTTAGCGAGGGCCGCACGGGTGATTCCCTGCGCCTCGCGTGCCTGGCGCACGTAGATGCCAGCTTGGCGCGGTGTGGTGATGGGAAGGGTATCCACGGTGGTCTCCTAATGTGCAGACTTTTGCATATCAGTATGACATGCAAAAGTCTGCATGAAAAGGCCTCATGCAAAACACTGCATGAGGCCTTGCCCGGACGTTTAGTTTTGAAGGGTGTTTTACAGCGCCAAAAACCCCAAGTGTTCCAGCAGAATCTTGAGGCCGATAAGGATAAGCACGACGCCGCCCACGATGGTGGCGGGCTTTTCGTAGCGCGCGCCAAAGGTGTGGCCGATCGCCACGCCGGCAACGGAGAAGACAAAGGTCGTGATGCCAATGAGCGACACGGCGGGGACGATGTCGACCGAAAGCGCGGCGAACGAGATGCCCACGGCCAGGGCGTCGATTGAGGTGGCGATGGCGAGGATCAGGTACTCGCCCAGGTCAATCTTCTCGGCATCCTTGCCGTCGCCTTCGTTCTCGTCCTCAGTAAAGGCTTCCCACAGCATCTTGCCGCCGATGAAGGCCAAAAGGATGAAGGCGATCCAATGGTCGATGGGTCCGATGATGCCCATTAACTGGCTGCCAAGCGCCCATCCGATTACGGGCATGCCGGCCTGAAAGCCGCCAAAGAACAGGCCGAGCACCACGGCGACTTTAAGGTTGATCTTTTTCATGCCGAGACCTTTGCAGATGGAAACGGCAAAGGCGTCCATCGAAAGGCCAACGGCGAGCAACACGAGCTCTGCGAGTCCCATAGCCTGGCTCCCTCTCTGCGGGCGGGCCCGCGTGTACCTCTTGAGGGAGTAATAAAAAAGACCCGTAGCGTACGCGTTGCGCGCACAGCCACGAGTCTCGTTCATTAAGGCAAGCCAGGCCGCATCGGCCAGTGTGTTGACTTACCGCGCCACCGGAGGCGAATCCGGTCACGCGACTACTCCCTCATTTATGCGAATCCCGATGCTACCACATGAACAGCTCATTTGGGTTGGGCTCTCAGCTGTGTTCGCTCATTCTGTAAGCATCGGATTTCGCAAGCGCCGCAGGGACAAACCGTGAGAAACTATTTAGCGTTTATGGAGCGTATACGATGGGAGCGATGCCTTGGATAAGAACGAGCTGCAAAAGCGTATGGAACAGGCCATCCGCCTGACGGCACCTGGTCAGCCGATCCGCACCGCCCTCGACATGATCATCGCCGGTCACCTGGGCGCCCTTATCTGCGTCGGCGACACCGAAAACGTGCTCGCTGCCGGTAACGACGGCTTCCCGCTCAACATTTCGTTCACCTCGAACCGTCTGTTCGAGCTCTCCAAGATGGACGGTGCCATCGTCATCGACGGTGACCTCACCCAGATCCTGCGCGCCAACTTCCACCTCAATCCCGATCCCTCGCTTGCCACGAGTGAGACGGGCATGCGCCACCGCACCGCCGCTCGCATGTCGGTGCTCACCGACGCCATCGTGATCTCGGTTTCGGCTCGTCGTGCCGTCGTCAACGTGTACGTCCACGGTAAGAGCTACGAGATTCAGCCTGTCACCACCATCATGAGCTCGGTCAACCAGCTCGTAGCCACGCTCCAGACCACCCGTCAGTCGCTCGATCGCTCCCTGCTGCGCCTGACGGCCCTCGAGCTCGACGACTACGTTACGCTCGCCGACATTACCGGTATTTTCTCGAGTTTCGAGATCATGCAACAGGCAAAGACCGAGCTTAAGGATTGCATCGTCAAGCTGGGTAACCAGGGCAAGCTCGTGCAGATGCAGCTCGAGCAGCTCGCGGGCTCCAGCATGGATACCGAATACGACTTGATGATCCGCGACTACGCAAGCGATTCCTCCGAGGCAAACGCCGAGAAGATTCGCGCCGAGCTGAGCCGCATGACGCCTAAGGACCTGTCCGACCCGCAGCACGTGGCGGCAGTTCTGGGCTATGACGACCTGGACGAGGACTCCGTCATGACGCCGCTGGGCCTGCGCACGCTTTCGCGCGTGTCCGTCGTGCGCGACGGCGTGGCCGAGAAGATCGTCGACGAGTACGGCTCGCTGCAGGAGCTCATGGATGACATCAGCGAGGATCCGGAGCGCCTGGGCGACTTTGGCGTCAACAACCCTGCCATTCTTGCGGACTCCCTGTACCGCATGAAGGGCACCAAACAAGGGAACGCATAATGGCGCCCGTATGCGCCGTGGTCGTTGCCGGCGGCAGCGGTCAGCGCTTTGGAAATCCCGGCGGCAAGCAGCTCGTTAACGTGGCGGGCCGTCCGCTCATGAGCTGGTCCATCCGCGCATTCGATCGTAGCGACAAGGTCGGCCACATCGTGGTGGTGTGTCCTGCCGAGCGCCGTGCCGAGATGCGCCGCCTGGCCATCGACCCGTTTGACTATGACACGCCCATCAGCTTTGCCGATGCCG
>CATYHY010000107.1 GCA_958407085.1 uncultured Collinsella sp.
CCATCTTCCCCGAGATGGTTGGTCACACCATCGCCGTCCACGACGGCCGCAAGCATGTGCCCGTGTATGTTACCGAGTCCATGGTTGGTCACAAGCTCGGCGAGTTCGCGCCGACTCGTACGTTCCGTGGCCACAAGGCCAAATAGGGGGTTAACCGTAAATGGCAACTAAGTCTATTGAAACTGAGGCCACCGAGGTTCGCGCCGTCGCTAAGTACGTGCGTGTTTCCCCCAGCAAGGCCCGCCTGGTGGTCGATCTGATCCGCCGCAAGCCTGTCGCTCAGGCCTTCGACATCCTCCACTTCTGCGACCGCGCCGTCGCCGTGGATGTCGAGAAGGTTCTCCGTTCCGCCGTTGCGAACGCCGAGAACAACAACGGTCTGCGTGCCGACAACCTGGTTGTCGCCGCTGCCTATGTTGACGAGGGTCCGACGCTTAAGCGCATCCGTCCCCGCGCCAAGGGTTCCGCTTCTCGCATTCTGAAGCGTACTTCCCACATCACCGTCGTCGTTGCTCCTCGAAAGGAGGCGTAAAGCTGTATGGGTCAGAAAGTCTACCCCACCGGCTTCCGTCTTGGCATCACCGAGAACTGGCGCTCCCGCTGGTTCGCAGAGAAGGATTACGCTAAGACCCTCGGTAACGATCTCGAGATCCGCAAGTACCTCGAGAAGCGTCTTTCCCGCGCAGCTGTCTCCCGCGTCGAGATCGAGCGCGCTGGCGACAAGGTGAAGGTCATCATCCTCACCGCTCGCCCCGGCGTTGTCATCGGTAAGAAGGGTGCCGAGATCGATACCCTCCGCACCGAGCTCGAGAAGGTTGCTGGCGTCTCCAAGGGCCAGCTCTCCGTCGACGTTGTCGAGATCAAGCGCCCCGAGCTCGACGCCAACCTCGTTGCTCAGTCTATCGCCGAGCAGCTCGAGGGCCGCGTTGCCTTCCGTCGCGCTATGCGCAAGGCTGTCCAGTCCGCCCGCAAGGCCGGCGCTAAGGGCATCCGTATCCAGTGCTCCGGTCGTCTCGGCGGTGCCGAGATGGGCCGTCGTGAGTGGTACCGCGAGGGTCGCGTGCCTCTGCACACCCTCCGTGCCAAGATCGACTACGGCACGGCTGTCGCCAGCACCACCATGGGCGCTTGCGGCGTGAAGGTCTGGATCTACCTGGGCGAGAAGCTCCCGGGCCAGCCTGTTCCCAACCCTGCACTCGAGGGCTCTTCCCGTCCTCGTCGTCGTAACTCCGAGAGGAGGGGTCAGTAGTGCTTGCCCCTAAGCGTATTCTTCACCGCAAGGTGCAGCGTGGCTCCATGAAGGGCCAGGCCAAGGGTAATACCGAGCTGCATTTCGGCGAGTTTGGTATCCAGGCTCTCGAGGCCCATTGGATCACCAACCGTCAGATCGAGGCCGCTCGTATTGCCATGACCCGCTACATGAAGCGTGGCGGTCGTGTGTACATCACGATCTTCCCCGATAAGCCCATCACCAAGAAGCCTGCTGAGACTCGCATGGGTTCTGGTAAGGGTAACCCCGAGGAGTGGGTGGCCGTCGTCAAGCCCGGCCGCATCATGTTCGAGGTCAAGGGCGTGCCCGAGGAGGTCGCTCGCGAGGCTCTGCGTCTTGCACAGCACAAGCTTCCCATCAAGACCAAGATTGTTGCTGCTAAGAACGCTGAGCAGCGCATCGAGAAGGAGATGGCTGAGGAGGCCGCTCTCGAGGCCAAGTGGGCTGCTGAGGACGCCGCCGCCGCCAAGGAGGAGAACTAATGAAGCCCGCAGAGATTCGTGAGCTCTCGGACGCTCAGCTCGTTGAGAAGCTGAAGGAAATGCGCGCCGAGCTCTTTAACCTTCGTTTCCAGATGGCCACCAGCCAGCTGGACAACACCGCTCGCGTCAACACCGTGAAGAAGGACATCGCTCGCGTCCTCACGGAGCAGCGCGCCCGCGAGATCGCAGCGGAGAAGTCCGCTGTCGCCGAGTAGGACCTAAGGAGAGAACATGACTGATTCGCGTAACTCGCGTAAGGTCCGTACGGGTGTCGTTACCTCCGTCTCCGGTGCCAAGACCATTGTTGTCACCATCACCGAGCGCAAGCGTCACCCCAAGTACGGCAAGATGATGACCAGCTCCAAGAAGCTGCACGTTCACGACGAGGAGTGCACGGCTGGCGTGGGCGATACCGTCCGCGTTATGGAGACCCGTCCTATGTCCAAGATGAAGCGTTGGCGCCTCATCGAGGTCGTCGAGCGCGCTAAATAAGCAGTCGCTCTTACGACTTGTACGTTTCCGAAGATGTGCGTATGCCTGGCTTGCATACCACGGGCCGTATAAAGGCTGCGCACCTCTCTTCGGTTCTTAGTTCGGAGGAACATCTACCATGATTCAGATGCAAACCATGCTGAACGTCGCCGACAACTCCGGCGCTCGCAAGATTCGCTGCATCAAGGTGCTTGGCGGTTCCAAGCGTCGTTATGCAGGCATCGGCGATGTGTTCATCGGTGCTGTCCAGGAGGCTACCCCTGGCGCCAACGTCAAGAAGAAGGACGTTGTCCGTTGCGTCGTCGTTCGCACCGTTAAGGAGATCCGCCGCAAGGATGGCTCCTACATTCGCTTTGATGAGAACGCCTGCGTTGTCATCAACAACGATGGTTCGCCCGTCGGCACCCGTATCTTCGGGCCCGTCGCTCGCGAGCTTCGTGACAAGAAGTACATGAAGATCGTCTCGCTCGCTCCCGAGACCCTGTAGTTAGGGGAGATATATGTATATCAAGAAGGGCGATAAGGTCCAGGTTCTCTCTGGTAAGGATCGCGGCAAGCAGGGCGTTATCCTGCGTGCTCTCCCCGCAGAGAACAAGGTCGTTGTCGAGGGCGTTTCGGTCGTCAAGAAGGCCGTCAAGCCCAACGCTGCCAACCAGCAGGGCGGCATCGTTTCGCAGGAGGCTCCCATCGACGCCTCCAACGTCAATCTCGTTTGCCCCGAGTGCGGTAAGGTTACCCGCGTCGGTCACGAGAAGGACGGCAAGAACAAGCTGCGCGTCTGCAAGAAGTGCGGCCACAAGTTCTAAGCTGCCCGCAACATCAAGTTGCTAGCAATGGCCCGGATGCCACGGCACCCGGGCCTTTTTCTATCCCCACTCATTTGGTATCCCTACTCATTGGGGACAGACTTAAATGAGTACCCTAACTGGGTAAGCATACACTCATTGGGGACAGACTTACATGACTGGTCGTTTGGGACGTTCTTAAACGACTAGCCTATGAGGACAGTCTTTAGATTAATATATCTGGCCATCTGGGATGGGCTTCAACGAAAGCGGTACTTAGGGACAGTCCTCAGGTGCCGGCAATTTGGGACGGTCCTTTGATGTCTGATGCCCCCAGAGGGGTGAAGTAATACAGCCTTCTCTGTCTTTTAGGGCTTTGTTTTTTCGCCCCTTTATGTTTCGCAAGGACTTTCGCACGCGCATTTATGCGCATATTATTGCGCGATAATGCGTGTAACAGCGCAAACATGCGCAAACTATGGCTAAATAGTGACTGAAAAGCAAATAGACACGCAAATACGAGCAAATACGCGCGCAATTATGCGAATATAGGGCTGTTAGAAATGAAGAACCTTCGATGACTCAGGAGGCACATGATGGCAGATTCCAAACAGGCTCCGCTCGACGCCGAGGCAGCCGCAAAGGCGGCGTTTGCCTCGGTCCAGGATCAGCCGTTCCCCGATGATATCTTTACGGCCCCCGAGCTCCGCTGGGCCGTGATCGGGTGCGGCGTTATCGCCAACCAGATGGCCCAGTCCCTCGCCCTGGCCGGCCGCAAACTCGCGGGTGTCGCCAACCGTACGCTGTCCAAGGCCCAGTCTTTTGCCGAGCAGTATGGCGTCGAGAAGGTGTACGAGACGGTTGAGGACCTCTACGCCGATCCGGACATCGACGCCGTCTATATCACCACGCCGCACAACACGCATATCACCTATCTGCGTGCCGCGTTGGCCGCCGGCAAGCATGTGCTCTGCGAGAAGGCCATTACCCTTAACTCTGCCGAGCTCGACGAGGCCCGTGCCATCGCCGACGAGCACAACGTGGTCCTTATGGACGCCACCACGGTGCTTCACATGCCGCTGTATCAGGAGCTGCGCCGTCGCATGGATGCTGGCGAGTTTGGCCACATGAATCTCGCTCAGCTCAACTTTGGCAGCTACAAGGAGTACGGCGATCTGACCAATCGTTTCTACAACCGTAGCCTTGCCGGCGGCGCCATGCTCGACATTGGCGTGTATGCGCTCTCCGTCATGCGCCTGTTTATGGCCAGCCAACCCGCCGAGGTCGTCTCGCTGGGCAATACCTGCGAGACTGGCGTTGACGTTGCGGGTGGCATTGTCTGCCGTAATGCTGAGCAGCAGCTGGGCGTCGTGAGCCTTACGCTCCACTCCAAACAGCCCAAGCGCTCGGTCATCAGTTTCGATAAGTGCTATATCGAGGTCAACGAGTATCCGCGCGCCGACCATGCGACCATCGTGTGGACTGCGGACGGTCACCGTGAGGAGGTCCACGCTGGCACCGAAGCCTACGCACTGTGCTACGAGATGGCCGACCTGGAGAAGGCCGTTGCTGGCGATGATTCGAAGCGCGAGCTTCTAGGCTATGCTTCTGATGTTATGGATCTGATGACCAAGCTCCGCGCCGATTGGGGAGTCGTGTACCCCGAGGAGGAGTAAGCGATGCTTGCGGAAGATAGGCTCAACGCGATCGTGTCGATGGTGCAGCAGGCCGGCTCGGTTACCGTGCCGGAGCTTGCTGAGGCCCTGGGCGTGACGGCGTCTACCATTCGGCGCGACCTGCAGACGCTCGACCGCGCACACCGTATCGCCAAGGTACACGGAGGCGCGACGAGTCTGGAGCGCGCGCATGTGACGCGCGACCTGACGATCGGCGAGCGCAGTGATCTCCATAACGATGACAAGGAGCGCATCTGCGCCCGTGCTGCGGCCCTGGTGGAGCCCGATAGCTTTGTGTATATCGATTCGGGCTCCACGACCCTCAAGCTCATCGAGCATCTTCCGCGCCTTGAGGGCGTCACCTATGTGACTGATTCCGTGCTTCACGCTCAGCATCTCGCCCTGCGCGGGATGCGCACCGTTGTGCTGGGCGGCGAGCTCAAGCCCGAGACCGAGGCGCTCGTCGGCCCCGATGCCTTGGCAACTCTGGACCGCTATAACTTCAACTGCGGCTTTTGGGGTTCCAATGGCATCGCCGCCGAGCAAGGTCTCACCACACCGGATATCGAGGAAGCGCAGGTCAAGCGTGTCTCGATGCGCCATACCGCCAAACGCTTCGTAATCTCGGACGCCAGCAAATTTGGCATGGTGGCGCCCGTCAAGTTTGCGGACTTCCGCGACGCAACGATTATTAC
>CATYHY010000108.1 GCA_958407085.1 uncultured Collinsella sp.
TAATGAAGCGAGCATGCAAGCCTCGTGGAATAGATGAGCCGGATCCGCGTGCGTAGAGCACCGGACCCGGCTCTTTTATAATGATGCGAACCGTTTTGTATTTCGAGTGCCGAGATTTGAAGGGAGCGCCACGTGCGCGTACTCAAACGAGCCCTAGCGATTGTGTATCTTGCCGCCGCCATCGTGGCGCTGGGTACGCTTGTCTGCCAGTTTTGGGGGCCGTATACGTATCGCTTTATGCTGCTGATGCGCGACCCCATGCCGCGCATTGTCGTGACGGCATGCGGCGGAGTTGTGGCGATCGGCGTGCTGGTAAGCTTCTTCCGCCTGATGTTTGCTCGTCGCGAGCCGTCCTGTGTGCATCCGGCGGGGGAGCGCAATATCGAGGTCACGCTCGCGGCGCTTTCTTCGTGCGCTCGCACTGCGGCAGAGCGCGACGATCGCGTGATGGTCGAGCATGTCGAGGCCCGCGTCCAAGGCTCCGACGATTCGCACGTCCGATTTAAGGTCGAGGCTATCGCGCTTGACGATAAGGACGTGGCATCTCTGGCTACTGCGATGCAGCGGCGCATCGAGGAAGCTTGCGACACCATGCTTGGCACGCCGGGCACGACCGCACGCGTTCGTTTTTTGCCGTCCAAGACTACCGTCCAGACCGTGGAGGTTTCCGGTGAGTGATACCAATCAAGACAAGACCGCTCGTACGCCGCGCCTGACGATTGACCAGAGCGCCACGCCGGCGAACGAACCTTTTGATTCCAAAGCAGAGGCAACCGAGTTACAAGACGCGGCAGCCGCGGATTTTGACGAGGCTATGGGTCTCATCAAGGGTACGGGCGCTGCCATCTGGAGCTATGCCGTGCGTCATCCCAACACCACGCTTGGCGCCGTCGCTGGCTTTATCCTCGCCGTGTTGGTGCTCACGTTGGGCCTGTGGGACACGCTCGTCATTGCATTCTTCGTGCTGATCGGCGCCGTGATCGGCCAAATTCGCGACGGCGAAAACGGGATCGTCAACTTCTTCGGCCGTCTGTTTAGCGGCCGCTAATATGTATTCGACTGTCGCATCCGCGGCAGGCATAAGGAGGAACCATGGCTTTTAATACGAAGGTCGATGTGGCCGATACCGAGCTCGAGGAGAACGAGGCGGCCGTCGCCGAAGCCGAGGATGTGACGCTCGAGGATGAGGCGCTCGTCGAGGCCGAGTCCGCCGATGACGCGGACGAGGATGATGAGGAAACAGACGAGTCCGAGGACTCGCTGACCTATTCCAACGGTGTGATCGAGAAGATCGTCGCCATGGCCACCCGCGAGGTGCCGCACGTCCTGGGCATGAAGGGTAACCTTATGCACTTTGTGCAGGAGCAGTTTGGTGCCGAGAATCTGACCAAGGGCGTGACGGTTGAGGTCACCGATGACAATCGCGTGGTCGTCAACATCTCCGTCATTATCGAGTACGGCGCCTATGCGCCCGCGATCTTCGACGATGTCAAGGCACGTGTCACCGAGCGCCTTGCCGCGATGACCGGCCTTGAGGTGGCGGGCGTCAACCTGCGCATCGAGGACGTCATCACCCCCGAGGAGTACGAGCACCGCACCAGCCAGCACGAGTAACCTTCCAAAAAGGGACAGGTTTGTTTTGGCAGGCTTTATCTGCGAAAACGTTAAACGGCCGACCGCGCAAGCAAAAGCGTGGCCGGCCGTTATTTGTATGCCCCCCGATGTGGGCATACCGCTCGTCTAACTAGGGGTTGCAATCGTCGCGTTCCGCGTTACCCTAATGGGCGCATTGTTTCCAAATTGTTAACGAGGGGTTGCCGTAATGGCCGACGAGCACGAAACAGAAAGCAAGGCATGGGCGATTGAGGCCGCCGCGGCAGAGGCGGCATCGCGTGCTGCCGAGGAGGTGCATCGTCCTCCCGTGGTGCCGATGGAGCGCGTGGTTGATCGCACCGATATCGAGCGCGGCGAGCGTGTCGGTCAAAAGCGCAGCCAGGAGCCGGGCTTCCCGCGCTTTTTTGCCGAGCTCAATCTGGGCCTGATTCTTACGGCCTTCGCCATCGTTGCGTTTAAAACCCCTAATCACTTTGCTTTTGGCGGCACCTCGGGCGTGTCGGTCATTCTGTCCACGCTGTTCCCGACCCTGCCCGTCGGCGTTTTTATGTGGATTATCAACGCGGTTCTCGTCGTCTTGGGCTTTATCTTTTTGGAGCGCAAGGCGATTCTTTGGAGCGTCTTCGCCTCGTTTGCGCTTTCGGCCTATGTTTCGCTGTTTGAGCTCTTTATCCCGACTGATGTCTCGATGACGGGCGATATGTGGCTTGACCTGTGCTTTGCCGTGATCCTGCCGGCGCTCGGCAGCGCCATTGTCTTTGATATTGGCGCCTCGACGGGCGGCACGGACATTCTCGCTATGATCCTCAAACGCCGCACCACGCTCGAGATTGGTCGCGCACTGCTGTTGGTCGATATCGGCATCGTGGCCATCGCGGCCTTTTTGTATGGCCCGCGTGTCGGTCTGTATTGCGTGCTCGGCCTGTTTGCCAAGACGCTTGTGGTCGACAAGGCCATCGAGAGCATTCACCTTCGTAAGGTCTGCACAGTCATTTGTTCCGAGCCCCTTAAGGTCGAGGAGTTTATCGTCAAGCATCTCAACCGCACGGCGACCATCAGCCGCGGTTACGGTGCCTTCTCGGGCAAGTGCGTGACGGTGATCATGAGCGTGCTGAGCCGTCGCGAGGCCGTGCAACTGCGCCGCTATGCGCGCGAGGTCGATCCGGGTGCCTTTATCACGATTGTCGACAGCTCCGAGATCGTCGGCAAGGGCTTCCGCGGAACGAACTAGCACAGACGTATTCAACGAACCGCCTGCTGGCGCCGTGTACCTTGCAAATCGGTCATCTTTGAGTATTTGACCCCACATTGGGCAATAATGATGCTAAAGACAACGTTTGCGATCCAAGTGATTCGTTCAAGATACGAAGGGATGATTCTATGTTCTGCTCGCAGTGCGGCGCCCCCATGGGCGATAACGACAAGTTCTGCGGCGTGTGTGGTGCTCCTAATGCCGGTGCCGCTGGCCCCGCTCCCCAGGGACAGCCTCAGCCCCAGCAGTTTGTTCCGCAACCGCCCGTGGCGAATGCGCCAAAGGGCTGTGTGGCTCAGGCGTTCCAAGATATGACCAAGACTCCGGGCGTGCTTCAGCGTGTATGCCAAATCGCGTTTTTGCCGGCGCTGATTTGCGTTGTGTCAGTGCTCGTGTTGTTTATTCCCGTTATTGGCGGCATTGCGGCTGCCATCGGCTTTTTGGCAGCTTGCATTGCGAGCGTGTGCGGTTCCGGCTTTGGCATCGAGTGGGGTCGCGATCTGTCGCTTAAGATCGATGACGGCATGGATCGTCCGCTGATGCGTTCCACGTCGTTTGGTCTCGGAGTCTTTTCGAGCGTTATTTCGGTCGTGCTCGAGGTTATCGCTGCCATTCCCGTTATCGGTGTAGTGCTTTCGCTGGTGGAGGGCGTGGTAATTGGCGCTGCGGGCTCGTATTCTTATTACGGTTCTTATGCGCTCGAGGCTGCGCTGTTCGGTTCGCTTGGCCTGCTTGTCCTGGCGCTAATTGCCTCGGCGATTCTGGGTGTCTTCTTTAAGATGTTCGCCGACATCGCCGTGATGCACTTTGCGGTGACCGGGCGTGTCGAGAGCGCGTTTTCGCTCGATAAGGTCTGGGCGGCGTTTAAGCACAACAAGACCAAGCTGTTCTGTGCTTCGTTCCTTCCCGAGTTTTTGACGGGCCTGGTCGCCAACGTTGTCACATGGATCTTGACGGTCGTCTTTGGCGCCATTGCCTCTGTCGGTATGTATAGCTACTACTATCGTCCTACGGGTATTGAGGCAATTGTTACCGGCGGTGGCGTCACGCTCGCGCTGTTCTTGGTGCTGTTCGCTTTCGTCACCGTATTTCTTACGGTCTTTGGCAAGATGCTCAAGCACCGTGCCGTTGGCTATTGGGTTGCACGTTATGCAAGCGAGTGGGCCGACGAGGACAAGGACGACGTCCTGACTTTTGTATTGCCCTTCGAGAAGAAGTCCGCTCCCTCGGGTTACAGCGCTCCGGATGCCGAGCCCGCACCTGAGTCCGAGCCCAAGCCTGAGCCGGCACCTGCACCCGCTCCCGCGACCGAGCCTGAGCCGGCGCCCGAGCCTGAACCGGCGCCCGAGTCTGAGACGGCATCTGAGCTTGAGCCTGCGCCTGAGCCTGAGCCTGAGCCGGCACCTGCACCTGAGTCGGCGTCCGAGCCAAGCTCCGACGAGGAACCTCAGGACGAGTAGTCATGCCGTCTGCCATTTGGGGACGGGGTAGAAATAGTAGAAATAGCGCTTGAAGAATGAGCGGGGGCGGACGTGTCGAAACGTCCGCCCCCGCTTTGACATCGCGATGTGGCTATGACTGCGAGATGCCAGCGAATCGATTACTCGTCGTGCTTCTCCTCACGGCGTGCAGCAGCGCGTGCGTCGTGGATGCCCTTGATCGCGGCATGGCGAGCCGTTCGGGCATCATGGATGGCGTCGCGAGCCTCGGCGGTCGTCGCCTTGGCAGAGCGCAACTTGGCGGCCAGATCGGGGTTGGTTTCGGCGACCGCGGTAATCGCGGGGCCGTCGAGCTCCTCTTGCGTGGGCTCGGCCAAAAAGTCGATAGCATACTGGGCGGCCACCATGGAGCCCTTTGCCAGCACGGTCTCGTCGATCTTGTAGAAGCAGGAATGTTGGGCGTACGTGGCGCCAATCTTGGGGTTGCGCGTACCTACAAAGGCGAGCACGCCCGGTACGCGACGCAGGTACTCCGAAAAATCCTCGCCCGAAAGCGTGCCGCGATAATGGCCTTGGCCGGCGGGGCCCAGACACTTAATTACAGCCTGACGGCAGCGCTCGCTCGAGGCCGCGTCGTTTTCGACCTTGTAGTTGGCGATGGTGTAGTCGGTGAGCTCTGCCTCGGCGCCCAAGGCGGCCGCGGTATGCTCCACGATGCGGCGCATGAGCTCCGGCATTTCCTCGTGGGTCGAATCGCCGTAGGTGCGCACCGTGCCGGCGAGGTAGGCCGTGCCGGCGATAACGTTGCGTGCGGTGCCGCCGTGCAGCTCGCCGACGGTGATGACAGCCGGCTCGTAGGGGCTGATCTCGCGCGAGACGATGGTCTGCAGGGCGTTGACGATCTCTGCGGCCACCATAACGGCGTCGTGACCGCGCTGGGGCATGGCGCCGTGGCACGAGGTGCCGCGTACGTCGATACGGAACCAGTCGGTATTGGCCATGCGCGGTCCGGGCTCGCAGCTCACGGTGCCGGCGTCGACCTCGCTCCAGATGTGCGCGGCGTAGGCGCCATCGACGCCGTCGA
>CATYHY010000109.1 GCA_958407085.1 uncultured Collinsella sp.
TTCAACGGTCTTGAGTGTGACCGGAGGCATATCATCTATGCCAAATACGCTCACGAGCGCATCAATGCGTTCGAAAACGAAGTCGTCGACTTCTTTAACCAAACGTTCTACCCGTGTTCTTTGGTCTAGACGGCCTGGACACTGCCAACAAGAGTGGGTGGCATAGGGTCGCCCGCCAGACAACTAAGGAGATTCTTGTGGCAACTCAGAAATTCACCGGCGTTATCCCTCCCGTCGTTGTTCCCGATACCGAAGACCACCAGCTCGACGTTGCCTCCTTTGAGCGCAGCATCAACCGCATGATCGATGCCGGCGTCGATGGCCTGTTCTTCCTGGGCTCCTCGGGCGAGGTCGTCTTCTCCACCGACGAGCGTCGTCGCCAGATTGTCGCCGAGGCTGTGCGCATCGTCGATCACCGCGTTCCCGTTCTGGTCGGCATCATCGACACCGAGACCGAGCGCATGATCGAGCACGGCAAGGTCGCTCAGGAGCTGGGCGCCGATGCCCTCGTCGCCACCTGCCCGTTCTATGCCCTGCAGGGCATGACCGAGGTCGAGGAGCACTTCCGCATCCTGCACGAGGAACTCGACCTGCCCATCTTCGCTTACGACATCCCCGTGTGCGTCCACACCAAGCTTCCCTGGAAGCTCCTTGCCAAGCTCGGCGCCGAGGGCGTCCTGGCCGGCGTCAAGGATTCCTCGGGCGATGACATCTCGTTCCGCTACCTCGTTCAGGAGAATGAGAAGAACGGCCATCCGATGAGCATCCTCACCGGTCACGAGGTTGTTGTCGATGGCGCCTACCTCGGTGGCGCCGACGGTTCCGTCCCGGGTCTCGCCAACGTTGAGCCCGAGGGCTACGTGCGCCAGTGGAAGGCCGCTCAGGCCGGTGACTGGGCTACCGTCAAGGCCGAGCAGGATCGCCTCAATGAGATTTCGCACATCTGGGATGTCACCTCGGGCGTCCAGGGCTATGCCGGTGGCGTCGGCGCCTTCAAGACCGCTATGAACCTCATGGGCATCTTCGACAGCCCGACCATGCCGCGCCCGGTGAAGGCCATGACCGGCGAGAACGTCGAGGCGATTAAGAAGGTCCTTCAGGACAACGGTCTCCTGTAAAGCTTCCCCAGGCACCCGACCTCGCCGTGAAGCCTCGTGGCCATGACCATTAGGTCAATGGCCGCGAGGCTTCACGGCGATCTCGGGCACCTCGGAAACCTTTACCGTGCGGCGGGGTTAAATCCGACCGCATTTCCTGTAGTTGTTTTGTCTCCGAAGGAGAACGACATGGAGAACAAGTACGTCTGCTCTGTCGATATCGGCGGAACTAAGATCGCGACCGCCATCATGGAGTACCCGGCTGACGGCAGTGCGCCCCATCCCGTATTTGAGGCCGAGGTTCCTACCGAGGCCCAGGAGGGCGGCGAGGCCGTCTTCCAACGTATCGAGGCGTCCATCAAGGCCGCTCTTGAGGCGAATCCCGATGTCGAGGTCCTCGGTGTCGGTATCGGTGCCGCAGGCGTCGTCGATCCCAAGACGGGCGCCATCGCGTATGCCAACGAGATCATGCCCGGCTGGTCCGGCGTTCAGTTGGGGCCGCGTCTGCGCGAAGACCTTGGTCTTCCCGTTGCCGTGGTGGGCGACGTGCAGGCTCATGCTCTGGGCGAGGCCCACTGGGGCGTCGGCAAGGGCAAGTTCTCCGTCTTGTGTCTGGGCATCGGTACGGGCATCGGCGGCGCATATGTCGAGAACGGCCGCGTGATGCAGGGCTTCCATGGTGCTGCCGGCCATATGGGCCACATCGAGTGCTCGGCTGCCGCCGGCATTCCTTGCGCCTGCGGGCGTTCCGGCCATCTAGAGTCGGTTGCTTCGGGCACTTCCATTGGTCGTATGTACGATGAGCGCTTTGGTCGCGTCGACCCCAGCCGTCCTTCGGTCGGTCGCGACGTGAACGACCTGTGCCGTGCGGGCGACGCAAAGGCGACCGAGGTCATCCATGACGCCGGCTTTGCGCTGGGTGCCAGCTTGGGCTCGCTCGCTAACATCCTGGACCCTGAGGTCATCGTGCTCTCGGGCGGCGTGATTCACCAAGGTCCCGATTGGCGTTCACAGACGTGGAAGGATTCGGTGCACGAGGGCTATGCCAGCCAGGCGCTCGATCCGCTTCAGGACACGCCGATCCTCATCGGTTCTCTGGAGGGCGATGCTCCGCTCATCGGTGCCGCCGAACACCTTCTTGCATCGTTGAAGTAAACATAACTACCAAGTGCGCCTTCTGAGGTGCCGCAGATTGACGTGAAAGAGGAGCGAAGCGTACTTCGGTACGTGAGCGACGGTTTGAACGTCAAGGTGCGGTGTCTCAGAAGGCTGTTTTTAGAAAGGTTGAGTCGAACATGACCGTCGATCCTTTGATTCAATCCCTGAAGGGTAAGCTCGTCGTGAGCGTTCAGGCGTATATGGGCGAGCCGCTTCGTACGCCCGAGACCATGGCTCAAATGTCTCGCGCCTGCGAGCTTGGCGGCGCCGCCGCTATTCGCTGCCAGGGTCTTGCCGACATCGCCGCCATTAAGGGCCGCTGTGAGGTCCCCGTCATCGGCTTGTGGAAGGATGGACACGAGGGCGTCTACATCACGCCGACGCTGCGTCATGCTCGCGCCTGCGTTGCTGCGGGTGCCGATATCGTGGCAATTGATGCCACTGATCGCCCGCGTCCTGATGGCAAGACCGTCGAGGACACCTTCCGTCCGCTGCACGAGGAGGGTGTGCTCCTGATGGCCGACTGCGCCACCATCGAGGATATTCGTCGTGCTGTCGACATGGGCTTCGACCTGGTGTCCACCACGCTTTCTCATGGTGTTGCCGCTATCGACTGCACCATGGCCGATGGCCCCGATCTGCCGCTTCTGCGTCAGGCGACCGAGGAATTCCCCGGTCTTCCCATCATCTGCGAGGGCCGCGTGCACACGCCCGAGGAGGCCCGCGCCGCGATTGATGCGGGCGCCTGGGCCGTTGTCGTCGGCACCGCCATCACGCACCCCACGAGTATTACAAGTTGGTTCAAGGCTGCGCTTGAGGCGTAAGACAGGCCTCGTATCCGCTTGGGGCGGTATACTCAATAAAGGCAATTGATCGCGCGGGATCCGCTGGCCGGGTCCCGCGCTTGTTTTAGGAGGCACACATGCAAAAGGGAGATGCCATGGATGCGGCGGAGCGCTCGGAGCGCATCCCCGATATCGTCATCATCACCGGAATGTCCGGATCGGGCCGAACGCAGGCCATGCATGTGTTCGAGGACATGGGCTACTTTTGCATCGACAACTTGCCTCCGCGTCTGATCGCCCAGCTTGCCGAACTCGTCGGCATCAATACGGGCGTGGGCAGGCATCTTGCCGTCACCTGCGACCTGCGCAGCCAGGGCTTGTTCGATGAGCTGCTCGATGCCGTTGCCGCACTCGAGGAGCGCGAGATGAGCTGTGACATCGTGTTTCTCGAGGCCTCTGACGAGGTGCTGATCCGTCGTTATAGCGAAAACCGCCGCCGCCACCCCATTGCCAAGCCGGGGGAGACTACGGCCGATGCGATTCAGCGCGAGCGCCTGCAGCTGCAGGGCGTGCGCGATCGAGCCGATATGATCATCGACACGAGCCGCCTGCGCACCTCTGCCCTGCGCAACAAATTGCGCATGGCGTTCTCCGAGCTGTCCGACCAGCAGCTCATGGACGTTCACGTGTTCTCGTTTGGCTTTAAGCACGGCATGCCCGTCGAGGCGGACATTATGATCGACGTCCGCTTCCTGCCCAATCCGTTCTACGATCCCGAGATGCGCACCATGACCGGTCTCGATAAGAAAGTCTCCGACTTTGTTCTGGACCATCCCAAGACCCAGGAGTTCTGGAAGGCCTGGACGCAGCTGCTCGATACGGTCATGCCCGGCTATATCGCGGAGGGCAAGCCACAGCTTTCTATTGCCATCGGCTGCACGGGCGGTCAACACCGCAGCGTTGCCATCGCCGAGGCCACGGCACGTTATTTGGAAGGCGCCCAATATCACGTGAGCATTTCCCATCGCGACCTGTCGCGCGCCAACACGAAAGCATAGGCCTGCATGTCGTTTACCGCCGAGGTGCGTGACGAGCTCGCGCGCTGCGAACCCGAATGTGAATACTGCGATTTGTCGACGCTTGCCGCCCTGACGCGTGTGAGCGGTACACTTTCGCTGGCCGGCTCCGGGCGGTATCGTTTGACGGTCGCGACCGAGACGGGTGCCGTCGCGCGCACGATGATCACGCTGACGCATCGCATCCTTAAGCTCAAAACGGAATTCACCGTTCGTAAATCGGTCTTGCATAAGGTCCGTAACTATCTCATTACCCTGCCCGATCAACCCGACCTGGACAAGGCTCTGGTGCTGCTGGGCATTCTCGACCGCAGGGGAGGGCTCGTCGCCGGTGTTCCCCGGCACATCGTTGCCCGTCCCTGCTGCAGGCTTGCCTACATCCGCGGCGCGCTCATCGCCGGCGGTTTCGTGGCCGATCCCCGCGGCGACTTTCATTTGGAGATCGCGGTGCAGGGCGAGCAGTATGCCCGGGGACTTTGCGATCTATTGGAGCAGATTGGGGTCCATGCGCGCGTTAACGCGCGGCGCGGATCCTTTGCTGTCTACATTAAGAGCGCCGAGGAGATCGAGCAGCTCCTAAAGCTGATTGGCGCCAAACGCAGCGTTGCCGAGATCGAGGAAGCGCGCGCGGTCAAATTGGTTAAGAACGACGTAAACCGTCGCGTGAATGCCGAACTGGCCAATCAGACCAGAAGTGCGGGTGCCGCCCAGCATCAGCTTGCGTTGATCGATGAGCTCGAACAGCGGGGTTTGCGCGACACGCTTCCGGACGCCTTGGCAGTCTTTTGCGACCTGCGCGAGCGCTATCCCGATCTGTCGCTGCGCGATCTGGGCGAGATGGCCGACCCTCCCTTGTCGAAGTCGGCCCTCTACCATCGTGTTTTGAGGCTTGAAAAGCTCATTGAAGCAAACAGGTAGTTGAGCGAAACTGCTACTATACGGATTTAACTGCTGTTTTACTCTTTAAAACGTTTTAACGTAAATTTGATTTTCAATTTCGAGCATTCTCGTGAAATTCAAGTCAAAAAAAAGGTATATTAGGCGAGTGGTTAGTTTGTGGGCCTCAACGGCGGGCGCTGTAGCTCGCGGGGGCCTTACGAAAGGAGACACAATGGCAGTAAAGGTTGCTATTAACGGCTTCGGTCGCATCGGTCGTCTGGCTTTCCGTCAGATGTTCGG
>CATYHY010000110.1 GCA_958407085.1 uncultured Collinsella sp.
AACTGCTTTTTGGGACCCATTTGTGCGGGGGAGTTGTGGAGTTGTGCAGGCAGACGAGGTTTTTCTGGAAATACGCACCCAATGCGCGTATAGTACCGATTGTTTTGTCGGCTCCTGCTGCGTCGAGTCCAAACCGCAAAATGCCATGAGCGGCGCGGATGCAGCCAGGAGGCACGAGGACAACCCATCGTGGCCACGCCCCGTGCTTAAAACCCCAAGAAGGAGTGAACAATGGCAGAAGAGAAGTATGTGCCGCGTCTGAAGACCAAGTACAACAACGAGGTCAAGCAGCAGCTTCAGGACAAGTTCCAGTACGAGAACGTCATGATGATCCCCAAGTTTGAGAAGATCGTCGTGAACATGGGTGTCGGCGAGGCCGCTACCGATTCCAAGGCCATCGACGGTGCCGTGCGCGACCTGCGCGCCATCACCGGCCAGCAGCCGATGATCACCCGTGCCCGCAAGTCCATCGCTACCTTCCGCCTGCGCGCTGGTATGCCGATCGGCTGCAAGGTTACCCTGCGTGGCGACCGTATGTGGGAGTTCTTCGATCGTCTGACCTCCGTCGCGATCCCCCGTATCCGCGACTTCCGCGGCATCTCCGCCAAGAGCTTCGACGGCCGTGGTAACTTCTCCATGGGCGTCACCGAGCAGCTCATCTTCCCCGAGATCGACTTCGACTCCGTCGATCACCAGCGCGGTATGGACATCACTTTCGTGACCACCGCCAATACCGATGAGGAGGCCAAGGCCCTTCTGGACGCCTTCGGTTTCCCGTTCAAGAAATAGGTTCACCTGCCCTATAAGCGCCGTTCCCACAAGGGGGCGGCGCTTGGGGCGAACAATACTCTATGTGAGGAGGATATAAGTGGCTAAGACATCGATGATCGTCAAGTGCAATCGCAAGCAGAAGTTCTCTACTCGTGAGTACACGCGCTGCCAGCGCTGCGGCCGTCCGCACTCTGTGTACCGCAAGTTCGGCCTGTGCCGTGTCTGCTTCCGCGAGCTTGCACTCAAGGGCGAGCTTCCCGGCGTTAAGAAGGCCAGCTGGTAAGTCACTACCAGCGTTTCAAGCATCAGTTTGGAACAGGGAAAACGCGCTAAAAAGGCTTTGCCGTTAAGGGCGGCGAAGAACCAAGAGCACGTGTTCATCAAGAACGAAGGAGAATCTGTATGAACCTTACAGACCCGATCGCAGATATGCTTACGCGCATCCGTAACGCTAACTCTGTGAACAAGGCCACGGTCTCCATGCCGAGCAGCAAGAAGCTCGTCGAGATCGCTCGTGTTCTGCACGAGGAGGGCTACATCGAGGGCTACGATGTCGAGGACACCGTGCCCCAGAAGACTCTGCACATCACGCTTAAGTATGGTCCCAAGAAGGCTAAGGTCATCAACGGCATCCGCCGCATTTCCAAGCCGGGCCTGCGTAAGTACACCGGCGTTGCCGACATGCCCCGCGTCCGCGGTGGCCTTGGTACCGCCATTATTTCCACCAGCCATGGCGTTATGACCGACCGCGATGCTCGCAAGCACAACGTCGGCGGCGAGATCATCGCTTACGTCTGGTAATTCGCTCGGTAGGTAGAAGGAAAGGAGATCACCGTGTCTCGTATCGGTAATAAGCCTGTCCAGATTCCCGCCGGAGTCGAAGTGGCAGTCAACGGCAACAACGTTTCCGTCAAGGGCCCCAAGGGCCAGCTCGAGCTCGATGTCTATGAGAAGCTCACCGTCAACGTCGAGGACAACGTCCTCACCGTTTCCCGTCCCGACGACGAGCGTGAGACCCGTGCCCGCCACGGCCTCACCCGCGCCCTCATCCACAACATGGTTGTTGGCGTTTCCGAGGGCTTCGAGAAGAAGCTCGAGCTCGCCGGCGTCGGTTACCGCGTGCAGCAGAAGGGCAAGAACCTCGAGTTCTCCCTGGGCTTCTCGCACCCTGTGATCGTCGAGGCTCCCGAGGGCATCACCTTCGAGGTTCCCGACAACACCCACGTGAACGTCAAGGGTATCAACAAGCAGCAGGTCGGTCAGATCGCCGCTGAGATTCGCGGCCATCGTCCTCCCGAGCCTTACAAGGGCAAGGGTATCCACTATGTTGGCGAGCACATCCGCCGCAAGCTGGGTAAGGCCGCCAAGTAGTCGTAACCGACTTACTCGCATAAGACCAGCACCCCGTTAGGTGCTGGCAAGATCAACCTTTTTAGGAGTTTACGTATGAACAAGCATAAGGCGAAGCTGGAAGGCCTCAAGCGTCGTCAGCGTCGTGTTCGCGGCAAGGTCTCGGGTACCGCCGAGCGTCCGCGTCTTCGCGTGACCCGTACCAACGCCAACATCTATGCCCAGATCATCGACGACAGCAAGGGCTCCAGCCTGACGCTCGTCTCCGCCTCGACCCTCGAGGCCGAGTTCAAGGGCACCCACACCTCGAACAAGGAGGCTGCGGAGAAGGTCGGTCAGCTCGTTGGCAAGCGTGCCATCGAGGCCGGCATCACCAAGGTCGCTTTCGATCGTGGTGGCCGTATCTACCATGGCCGCGTCAAGGCCCTCGCCGACGGTGCTCGTGCCGCCGGTCTCGAGTTCTAGGAGGTATGTAGCACATGGCTCGTAATCAGAAGCAGCAGCGCGAGGCCTCCGAGTTCGAGGAGCGCGTCGTTTACATCAACCGCGTGTCGAAGACCGTCAAGGGTGGTCGTCGCATGAGCCTCGTCGCTCTCGTCGTCGTTGGCGACGGCAAGGGCAACGTCGGCGTTGGCATGGGCAAGTCCGCTGAGGTGCCCATGGCCATCTCCAAGGCGTCTCTCGATGCCAAGAAGAACATGTTCCACGTGCCGGTGACCGATCAGGGCACCATCCCGCACGAGGTTCTCGGCCACTTTGGTGCCGGCCGCATCATCATCAAGCCCGCTGTCGAGGGTACCGGCGTTATCGCCGGCGGCGCTGTGCGTCCCCTCTTCGAGCTTGCTGGCATCAAGAACGTCCTGTCCAAGTCCCTCGGTACCGACAACGGCCTCAACATCATCAAGGCTGCCGTCGAGGGCCTCAAGGAGCTCTCCAGCCCTGAGGACGTCGCGGCTCGCCGTGGCCTGACGGTCTCCGAGATGTTCGTCGGTAAGGAGAACTAAGCATGGCTGACACCATCAAGATCAAGCAGGTCCGCAGCACCAACGGTTGCAAGCAGGACCAGGTCCGTACTGTCCGTGCCCTCGGTCTCCACAGGATCCGCGAGGTTCGCGAGATTGCTGACAACGAGTCCGTCCGCGGCATGATCTTCAAGGTCAAGCACCTTGTCGAGATTGTAGAGGAGTAGCAAATGCAGCTTCACGATCTTACTCCCGCGCCCGGTTCCACCAAGAACCGCAAGCGCGTCGGCCGTGGCAATTCTTCGGGTCACGGCACCACTTCTGGCCGCGGCCAGAAGGGCCAGGGTTCCCGCTCTGGCGGCACCAAGGGTGCCGGCTTCGAGGGTGGCCAGACTCCGCTGGCTATGCGCCTGCCCAAGCTTCCGGGCTTCCGTAACCCCCGTCGTATCGAGTACACCGCTGTTAACGTTGAGCGTCTCGAGCGCAAGTTCGAGGACGGCGCTGTGATCGACGGTGCCGCTCTTAAGGCCGCTCGCATCACCAAGAGCGAGTTCGAGCCCGTCAAGGTGCTCGGCAATGGTGAGCTCACCAAGAAGTTCACGGTCAAGGTCGACAAGGTCAGCGCTTCTGCGCAGGCCAAGATCGAGGCCGCCGGCGGAAAGGTCGAGCTGCCGTGCTAAATGGTCTTAAGAATGCTTTCCGCATCAAAGAATTGCGCGAAAAGATTCTTTTTACCATAGCTATGCTCGTCGTGTACCGCATTGGTGCGCACGTTCCTGTGCCCGGCATTCCCTTCCAGGGGATGCTGGGCCTTTTCTCGACCGATAACAATTCGGTCGCCGCAGGTGCTATGGCCCTCCTGAATCTTTTCTCTGGCGGCGCGTTGAGCTATGTGTCGGTGTTTTCGCTGGGCATCATGCCTTACATCACCAGCTCGATCATCCTCCAGATGCTCCAGGCCGTCGTGCCTTCCCTGCATGAGCTTGCCCGCGAGGGCGAGGTCGGTCAGACCAAGATTACGCAGTATTCGCGTTACCTCACCCTGGCTCTGGCAATCCTCAACTCCGTGGGTTACCTCTTCCTCTTTAAGAGCTTCGGCATCAGCTTCAATGGCGCCGGCGCTCCCGAGATCATCTTCGACCTCATGATCGTCGGTACGCTCACCGCGGGCGCCATGCTGATCATGTGGATTGGTGAGCTCATCACCCAGCGCGGTATCGGCAATGGCATGTCGCTGATCATCTTCGCGAACATCATGGCCGGTCTGCCGCAGGCTATCTTCTCCAGCACCGAGGGCAATGCCGGTGGCATCATCACCATGGTGATCATCTGCGCCATCATCCTGCTGGTTATCCCGCTGATTGTTTTCCTTGAGCGCGGCCAGCGCCGCATCCCGGTCTCCTACGCTAAGCGCGTCGTGGGCCGTCGCATGATGGGTGGCCAGACCACCTACCTGCCCATCAAGGTCAACACCGCGGGTGTCGTGCCGATCATCTTCGCTTCGGCGCTGCTGTACTTCCCGGCTCAGATTGCCGTGTTCTTCCCCGGCATCGGCTGGATTCAGGCAGTTGCCTCCGCGCTTTCGACCGGTTGGCTCAACTGGGTGCTTAACGTTGTCCTCATCGTGTTCTTCGCGTACTTCTACACCTCCATGGTGTTCAACCCCGATGACACGGCCGATAACCTTAAGAAGCAGGGCGGCTTTATTCCGGGCGTCCGTCCGGGTAGGGCTACCGCGGCCTACATCAAGAACGCGCTCAACAAGATCACGCTTCCCAGCGCTGTCTTTTTGGCGCTCATCGCCATCGTGCCTTCGATCATCTTCTCCTTCACGGGTAACCATCTGATCCAGGCATTTGGCGGCACGTCCATCCTCATCATGGTCGGCGTCGTGCTCGACACGGTCGATAAGCTCGAAGGCCAGATCAAGATGTATGATTACGATGGATTCTTTAAATAGGCTAGAGGAGGATTGCTCATGAACCTCGTATTGCTCGGAGCTCCGGGTGCCGGTAAGGGCACCGTCGCACAGGAGCTCGTCGCCGAGTTTGGCGTCGCCCATATTTCCACGGGCGACCTGCTGCGTGCTGCCGTCAAGGGTGGCACCGAGCTTGGTATTCAGGCTAAGAAGTACATGGACGCTGGCGAGCTCGTTCCCGACCAGCTCGTGATCGACCTTGTCAAGGAGCGCCTTGCCGCCGATGACGCCCA
>CATYHY010000111.1 GCA_958407085.1 uncultured Collinsella sp.
CGGGCTTCTTTACGCTGGGCGCCGACAAGCCGTTCATTATGGTCGAGAACCTGGACACCTACGACGAGATCGTCAAGCTGCTGCGTGGCCGCAAGCACGCCAAGCTCTTTGGCATCAAGGTGGGCGGCGTGATTTTTGGCGGCGGATGCAAGGCGAGCGTCTCGCATGCCTTGGACGATTATCTGGCCGAGATTGGCTATCGCTTTAACTACGTCTACTACGTAGGCGATATCGATCGCGAGGGCGCGCGCATTGTCGAGCAGACTCGCAATGCCAATGTGGTTGAGATTCGCCTGCATGCCGGCATGTACCGCGCCATGCTCGCCGAGCATAAGCGTCGCGTGAAGGCCGGCGGCGAGTGCGAGCCCGCGGCTGCCAACCAGGGCGTGCCGCAGAACCTGGCGGCGACGATCAAGGATCTGCCCATGGTTACGCGCGTGCAGTTCCGCAACGTGCTGCGCGAGGGCGGACGAATTCCGCAGGAGATTCTGATGACCGCCGACTATCGGGATGGCGACTCGGGAAGCTTCGACCGCATGCTGAACAATTAGGGACGCGTGGCCCCGGCGGGCCGGGCATTAAGTTTGCTGCTCTACAGTCCTGCACAAGACGAAGGCCACATTAAGTGGCCTTCTTTGTGTGCGGAACTCGCGACAAACTTAATGCCCGGCCCGCCGGGGCCACGCGCCATTTTGTAGATGACGGCTCGCTTTTCGGAACTGGGCTGATAATTCTAGATGTAAGGCGCTCTCGGCTGATATGGGACGGAGGGATTCCGCGTCCGCTTGGTCGGCGGCCGCGCCCCGCTGCGTCGCTTCGCTCCTTGCGTGCTGCGCTGGAAAACGCTTCGCGTTTCCTTAGCTCCGCACCCTTGCGGGTTCGAATCCCTTCGCTTGCCTACAAGAAAGCGCCCCGGGCTGATGAAAGCCCGGGGCGCTCAGTTACCTTGGCTGGGACGGAGGGATTCGAACCCCCAACAGCCGGCACCAAAAACCGGAGTTCTACCGTTGAACTACGTCCCAATGTGCGGTGTTGCCCAAAAGCAACTCGTTTAGTTTACCTAATCTGCGAGGGCATCGCAAACACCATCGAGCAGGCGTACGGCGAGTGTCTGCGCGTCGCTGGCCGTGAAAGTGCCGTTGTAGCGCGTCATGCCCGTGAGCTCAATGCGAATGCGAGCTGGCTTCTGCTGCGCGGCGACATTGGCGGTGCGGATGCGCTGGGCCAGGTTGTGGCACTCGGCGAGGGCGATCGTGGCGCGCGGCGCTGCATCTGCGGGCAGCTCATCGCTTGCGATCTCGAGCACCAGGTCAACGTCGGTTGGGACCTCGGAGTCGCAGAGCATCATGCCGCTGTTGTCGGTCGTTGCCGTGGCGATATTCCACATGCGCGACGCAACGCTGCGTGCGATGGGGTCCTCGCCGATAACGGCAATCTGGAAGCGCTCGAGCACGTTGGCGGCGCGAGCAAAACCGATACGGGACTCGGCTTCGGTGACCGAGGGCTTGCCCTCCCACACATGGTGCAGGCGGTTGATGTAGGCGTAGGTGTCCTGGAAGGCCATGCCGTCGGCAAACAGGCCGACATTTTCCTGGAACTGCTGCAGGGCGGCCTCGGTATGCGGACCAAAGTAGCCGTCGTCTTCGCCACAGGCAAAGCCCAAAACGTTGAGAGCGCGCTGCAGGGCCTGCACATCGGCGCCATGGAAATTGGGCATGCGCAGATAGAGAGTGCGGTCGCCCAGCTTATACGAAGCGTCTACAAGGGCGCTCCAGCAGGGGATATCGACGGCATGACCGGCAGCAAGGCCGCTGTCGAGCCTGAAGGTGCTGACGGCCTGCTCAGTGGTGGCTCCAAAGTACTTGTCGGTGACTTCGGCGGCATCAATCGTGTAGCCGAGCTGCAGGAGACGAGACTGCACGTCCTCGACGGCTGCTCCTTGCATGCCCGTTGTAATAGGTTCCATGAACGAACCCCTTTCGGCGTACCATTCGTACTATTTGAGCGTCTGTCGGATAGACAACGCAAAGGGATGCATAAACATGCACTCAACAGTGTAGCAAGTTGTGCCTAAATACGCTGCTGACAGGTTTTATAACCCCCGTTAGTTAAGACGCTCCACAAAGAAATCTGCCATGGAGAGGAACAGCTCGCGTGCGTGCGGATCAAGCTCAACGTTCTCGATGGCCGCTTTGGCCTTAGCGGTCAGGTCGAGCGCGTAAGTGTGGGCGTAATCGATGGAGTCGGTCTCCTGGAAGATCTCCACGGCGCGTGCGAGCTGCGCGGGATCATCGGTGCCCGAGGAAAGAATCGCCTCGACCTCGTCGTGGTGGCGCTCATCAGAGAGGGCGTGTACGGCGACAAGCGTGCGCTTGCCCTCGGTGATGTCGGTGCGGAAGTCCTTGTTGGCGGCTTCCTTAGTGCCGACAAGGTTGAGCAGGTCGTCCTGAATCTGAAAGGCAAGGCCTGTGTGCAGGCCAAAGGCGCGCAGCGCTTCGATTTGCTCATCGCTGCCGCCGCCGATAATGGCTCCGGCGGCAAGCGGCGTGGCTCCGCTGTAAAACGCGGTCTTGTGCGTCGCCATGTCCAGGTAGTCATCAACCGAGATATCAAAGCGCCCGTCACGGACCCAACCCAGGTCGAGCGCTTGACCCTCGATGGTGCGGACGATCATCTCGGTAAGCTCGTGGAGCACGCGCAGCTTCACGTCGGACTCCAGCGTGGGGTCGTCGAGAACCGTCTTGGTGACCATGGTGAGCGCCAGGTCGCCACAATTGATGGCAAGGCCCGTGCCCTCGGTGAGGTGCATGCAGGGCTTGCCGCGGCGCAGCTGTCCGTTGTCGGCGATATCGTCGTGGATGAGCGCGCCCGACTGGAAATGCTCGATAGCTGCCGCGGCGCTGCGGGCGCTCTCAAAGCTACCGCCCACTGCGGTTGCGGCGAGCATACAGATAAGCGGGCGGTGGCGCTTGCCGGCGTTGGCCGTAAAAGCCGAGAGCGGCGCATACAGGTAGCGCTCGATATCGGCAGAGGTCGCCTGTCCGTCAAAGAACGTGGCCAGATAGTCGTTAATCTGGTCAAAGTGCTGGGCTAAAAAGCTGGTAAACGGACTGGACACGGGTTCTCGCATTCTTTCTGAGGTTGCGTTGATGCAATATGCAGACAACATATTGCCACATTAGGGCGTTTGGCGCGGCAGTTTTGGCGATTTGGGACAACGGGCGTGCGTTTGATGGAGCGCGCCTAAATCAGCCCAAAATGCTCGAGCGCCGCAACGACACCGTCGTGATCGACGGTGTCGGTCACGTAATCGGCCTTATCCTTGAGATAGTCCGGCGCATTGCCCATGGCGATACCGACATCGACGGCGTTCATCAGCGAGACGTCATTGCTGGCGTCGCCAATGCCGTATACGGTTCCGTGGTGGGGATCGAGGGCGTCGAGTACAGACTGGATGCCCCCGCGCTTCGTGCATTCGCGGGGCGAGATTTCGGTTACCTCGAGTTCGAGCTCGTTAAAGCACAGTAGCGGCTCAAGTGCCTTATCTTGAGCGATGTGGTTGGCGAGTGATGTAGACATCAAGATCTTGTAGACACTGTAATGTTGCAGCTGCGTGACTGCGTCGCCCAGGGTGCGCGCGTATCCGGGAGCATCGGGCGCATCGGCACTCATGCGCACGACGCCGTTGAGGCCCTCAAAGCGGATGACCTCGCCCGATTGCTCAAGATAGGGGGCAAGATGCTGCAGCATGCTGGGTGTCATCGACAGATCGCGAATTGCGTGTCCGTTGATCTCGGCGTAACCGCCCGCAAGACAGACGATGCCGGTCCAGGGCAGCTCAAGAAGTTTGGGGTGGATGCAGCTCAGGGTACGTCCCGTGCAGATAAAGGCCATGTTGCCGTTGGCGACAAACTCGCGGATTGCCTGCGAAACCGCCTCGTTGGGATAGGGGGAGAGGTCCCGCTCGTCTTCGGGAAGGTCTTGGGCGAGCCTGGGGTCTTGCCAGGCGAGCGTTCCGTCGATATCGAAGAAGCAAATATCGCCGCGCTTATGGGCTGCGCTGGCGGCAGGGGAGGCCGAGGTGGTGGGCACAAATTCCGGCTCGAGGCCCATGATCTGGTCAAAATGCTCTTTAACGCGGGGAACGGAGATGCCGATGATCACCTGGGCGGTCTTGCCCGTAATGATGAGGCCTTTGGCACCCGCTGCGACAAAGGTCGCATTGTCCGCGACGATGGAGGGGTCCACGACTTCGACGCGCAGCCGCGTGGCGCAGTTGGTTGCGCCCACAATGTTGGAGACGCCGCCCAGAAGCGTCACAACCTGCTCGGCGAGCAGATGATCTTGTGAGGCCTGGTCGTCGGAAGCGCCGGTTTTGGATGTGCGCTTTTCGTCAACGTCGTCTCCCGTCAAGCGCGAGAGCGCCGCGTTGCTGGCGATATGGTCCTCGCGTCCCGGGGTTTTAAGGTCAAAGGTCAGGATAAGACCTCGAAAGCTCAGAAAGAAGATGACGCTAAAGATGAGTCCGATTCCGAGTGCCAAAAGGTAGGAGCCGGCATGCGTCCGCATGAGCGGGATAAAGTTGAAGGCAGCCATTTCCATAAAACCGCCCGAGAAGATGCCGACGACGCCAAAGAAGTTCATAGCCATGGCGAGGCAGGAAGATAGGACGGCATAGAGCAAAAAGAGTCCGGGATAGGTGAACATAAAGAGAAACTCGAGCGGTTCGGTGACGCCGCAGACCACTGAGGCAACAATGGCGGGAACCAGGATGACCTTGAGGGCAGCGCGGCGCTCGGGCTTTGCGGTGGAGTAGAACGCAGCCGCGATGGCAGGAAGGCCAAAGAGCTTGACCCAGCCGGTGGCGGTAAAACCGGCCCACGGCGCAAGCTCATTGAGGGGGCGCGTGCTGTGCGAGAGGATGGGAAGCAAGTTGGTCCACGTGGCGTAGATGCCGTCGTTAATAACTAAATTGTCGTAGTAGATAGGCATGTAGAGCAGGTGGTGCAGCCCCATGGGCTCGAGTGCTCGCTCCAAAAACGCAAAGATACCCACGCCGAGGGGGCCGACGCCCACAAGTGCGTGGCGCAGCGTTTCGGTCGCTGCGTATACGAAGGGCACGATGGCGGCCGAGATGGCGGCAAGGGCGAACACGGCAAAAAAGCTGATGAGGTAGACCAGCGAGGAACCCGAGAAGGTGCCGAGCCAATCGGGGACCTTGGCATCGTAGAAGCGGTCATGGATGGCGACGACGGTTGCCGATACCGCTA
>CATYHY010000112.1 GCA_958407085.1 uncultured Collinsella sp.
GGCGAGCTCAAGGGCTATTTCTTTGGCGAGCGCGAGTTCGTGGACCTGTCGCAGCAGATTGCGGAGTTTATTACCTCCGAGCTCACCAAAGCCGAGAAAGCCGAGTCCACCGACGTGCTCGTGGCCGATTTTGACGACGATGAGGATGCCCGCTGGTTTGCCGTGATGCTGCTGGGCTCCAAGCAGGCTTTTATGCACGAGGTGGGTCGCGAAGAGGGCGAGGTGCGCAACGACATTGCGCGCCACTACGCCATTCTGCCGAATCCCTCGCAAAAGGTGCCGAGCTATGCAATCGTGCGTGCAAGCACCATGGAGATCGGCTATGTGGATAAGAAGCGCAAGATTGCCGGCGAGGATCGCATGCTCATTCCCGATGGCCTGCTGCAGTGCGACACGGGGGTATCGGGCAAGGAGGTCATCGACACCGTGACGCGTGTGGTCGAGGAAGTCGCCGAGGAGCACGGTGCCAACACGGCTGTAGCACTCGCCAAGGTTAAGGCTGCTGTTGCCGAGAAAGTTGAGGATGACGAGGAACTGCCCCCTTGGGATATCGTCGATGAGGTCTTTGAGGACGAGCCGGTTATCAAGGAGAGCGTGCGCGCGGCACTGACTGAGGAGAAGGTGCCTGAGCGTGTGCCCGTGGAGCGCAAGCAGGTCGAACGCGCGGCGGTGCGCAACCACAAGATCCGTACCGACACGGGCATCGAGATCAGCTTCCCGGCCGAGATGGGTTCGAACTCTGAGTACATCGAGTTTGTCAACGAGCCCAACGGCCTCATCTCCATCGAGCTCAAGAACATCGGAAGTATTGAGAATCGATAAACTGCTCTTGGACGTTGCAAAAAACAAAGGCCGAAGCCTTTTGGGACTTCGGCCTTTTTTGTTTTCGGCTTGGTTGCTGACATTGCGCCGCAGGTTGAGCTCACGTCAGCGAAAACGCCCCTAAGCGAGCAAGGTGACGTGAAAGAGGAGGGAAGCGTACTTTGGTACGCGACCGACGATTGAACGTCAGATTGCCGCTTAGGGGCGTTTGCAGCGTCGAGCCGTTACGCGGTTTGGCAAAACCGCGTAACTTCTACAGCTGGCGCAGGCCCTCTTCCAGGCCGGTCTTGCTGTCGGTCTTCTCGTCGCGCATCTTGATGGCGCGGGCGGGGACACCGGCCACGACGGCGCCGGCGGGGACGTCCTCGACGCACACGGCGCCGGCGGCAACTACAGCACCCTTGCCCACGTGCACGCCTTCCAGGACCACGGCGTTTGCGCCGATCATGACATCGTCCTCGATGATGACGGGCGTGGCGCTGGCGGGCTCCACAACGCCTGCCAGCACGGTGCCGGCGCCGATGTGGCAGTTCTTGCCCACGGTGGCGCGACCGCCCAGCACGGCGCCCATATCGATCATGGAACCCTCGCCGATAACGGAGCCGATGTTGATGATGGCGCCCATCATGATGACGGCACGGTCGCCAATCTCGACGCGGTCGCGGATGATCGCGCCCGGCTCGATGCGGGCGTTGATGCCCTTAAGGTCGAGCATGGGCACGGCGGAGTTGCGGCAATCGTTTTCAACGTCGTAGTAATCGATGGAATCGGCATTGGCGTCCAGGATGGTCTTGAGCTCGTCCCAGTCGCCAAAGACGGTCTTGCCGCGACGGCCGCCGTAGACATGTGCGTCGCCCCAGGCAACCTTCATGCCCGGCTTCTCGCGCACGTACAGCTTGACGGGCGTCTTTTTGGGCGCGGTGGCGATGTAGTTGATAATCTCCTGTGCATCCATCTCGGCTGCGTTGCTCATTTGCTATCTCTCCTTTGGGTGGATTCGGTTGATACCTGGTTAGGCAAACATGACCTTGTCGAACGTATAGAAGCCGGGTTCGCGGGTGACGAGCTTCTGCGCGGCTGCCAAGGCGCCGTTGACAAAGATCTGACGGCTCGTGGCGCGGTGGGTGAGCGTGACCTCCTCGTCCTGGCCAAAGAAGCTCACCTCGTGCACGCCGGCGACGGTGCCGCCGCGCAGCGAGTGCATACCGATTTCCTTGGGATCGCGTGCTCCGCACATGCCCTCGCGGCCATAGACGGGGTGGTAGCCTGCCTCGGGCTCGGCTTCGACGACGGCGTCGAGCAGTAGCTTGGCAGTGCCGCTGGGGGCGTCGACCTTTTGGTTGTGGTGCGTCTCGACGATTTCGCAGTCAAAGCCGGGCAGCTCGCGTGTAGCCTGCGCTACCAGATGGCGCAGGGCTGCGATACCGATGGAGTAATTGCCCGAGTGCATAACGCGGGTGTTCTGGCCCAGCTCACGCAGGCGGTCCATCTGCTCGGGGGTGTAGCCTGTGGTGCCTGAGACCAACGCCGCGCCCGTGCGCTCGACATAGGCGACGACGGCGTCGAAGGTCGCGACGTTCGAGAAGTCGATGATGACGTCGGCAGCCGGTGCGTTCTCGAGCTCGCTCAAATCGAAGCCAATCTGGGTCACGATATCAAAAACGGGCTGCCCGGCGGCGTCGACAATGCCTTCGGCGGTAGTGCGGATGAGCGAGCCCATGCGGCCCGTTCCCATAATGACGGTCTTAATCAAGTAGACCAGCTCCCTTCAGAGCATCGGTAAGTGCGGCTCGCGTGTCGTCTGCCATGGGGCACAGCGGCATACGGTAGTTTGCCTCGATCATGCCCATCTGGGCGAGCGCTTCCTTGACGGGGATGGGGTTGACCTCGCTAAAG
Source organism: uncultured Collinsella sp. (assembly GCA_958407085.1). Classification (GTDB taxonomy): domain Bacteria; phylum Actinomycetota; class Coriobacteriia; order Coriobacteriales; family Coriobacteriaceae; genus Collinsella. Next base: position 2,719 of record CATYHY010000112.1, read on the forward strand.
AGGGCGTTGATGAGCGGCTGGCCGGCAATCTGGATATCGCGGGCGCGCGCTACGTCGCCGTCCAGATAAGCGCGGCACATGTCGTGTACAAGCTGCGGCTGCACGTCGGCCCACACGCTGATGGTGCCCGAAGCGCCCAGGCTCATGAGCGGCACTGTGAGTGCATCCTCGCCCGAGTACATGCGGAAATCGTCGGACAGCAGGTGGGCGATCTTGGCCGCGTAGGCGACGTTGCCCGAGGCCTCCTTGATGCCCATGATGTTGGGGTGCGCGGCTAGGCGCTCTACGTTGCGCTCGCTGATACCGCAGCCGCAGCGGCCGGGGATGTTGTACAGGATGCAGGGGATGTCAACGGCATCGGCGACGGTCTTAAAGTGCTGATAGATACCCTCTTCGTTGGACTTGTTGTAGTAGGGGGTAATGAGCAGCAGGCCGTCGGCTCCCAAGCCCTGGTAAGTAAGCGACTTGGTGAGCATGGTCTGCGTGGAGTTGGAGCCTGAGCCGGCGATGACGGGGACGCGTCCTGCAACATGCTTGACCACGGCGGCGACGACGGAGTTGTCCTCGTCATCGGTCATCGTGGCGCTCTCGCCGGTGGTGCCCAGGGTGAGAATGGCGTCGGTGCCATTTTGCAAGTGGAAATCGATAAGGCGCTCGAGCGCGTCAAAGTCGACACTGCCGTCCTTTTTAAACGGCGTAACCAGGGCGACGATTGAGCCCTCGAGATTGCGGATGTCCATGTTCTTCTCCTTCGCCTCCGCGATCTGGATGCGTTTGTTCCATTGAGCTGCGACTGCCAGGCGCTCGTCTTGGGCGCGACGGCGGGCGCTTTCGGCGCGCGACTTGGCCAGCAGCTCTCGGCCGCACGGCAGCACGTCGAGCGTGGAAAAGTAATCGCCCGGGCGCTCGGCGCGGCGGATGAGGTCGGCCGCGCCATCGGGGCGCAGCAGGACCTCGGCGGAGCGCAGACGTCCGTTGTAGTTGTAGCCCATGGAGTAGCCATGCGCACCGGTATCGTGGATTACAAGCAGGTCATCCATGTCGATATGCGGCAGCTCGCGGTCGATGGCGAACTTGTCGTTGTTTTCGCACAGGTTGCCCGTGATATCGTACGTGTTCGTGACGGGAGCTGCGGACTTGTCGGGGCCACCCGGCTGGCCCATCACTGTAACGTGGTGGTAAGCGCCATACATGGCAGGACGAATGAGGTCGACGGCACTTGCGTCCACGCCGATATAGTCTTTGTAGATCCGCTTTTCGTGAATGGCCTTGGTGACCAGGCACCCGTAGGGGCCCATCATAAAGCGGCCCATCTCGGTGCAGATCGCCACATCGCCCATGCCGGCGGGAACCAGGATCTCGTCGTAGGCCGCGTGTACACCCTCGCCGATGGCGTGGATGTCATTGGCCTGCTGCTCGGGCAGGTAGGGGATACCCACACCGCCGGACAGATTGATAAAGGCGACATGTGCACCGGTCTCGCGCTCCAGGCGCACGGCAAGTTCAAAGAGGATTCGCGCGAGCTTGGGGTAGTAATCGTTGGTGACGGTGTTGCTGGCAAGGAAGGCATGGATGCCAAAGTCCTCGGCGCCCTTGGCCTTGAGCATGCGGAAGGCATCAAAGAGCTGCTCGGTGGTCATGCCGTACTTGGAATCGCCCGGGTTGTCCATAATGCCGTTGGAAAGCTGGAACAGGCCGCCCGGGTTAAAACGGCAGCTCACCGTCTTGGGGATGGGTCCCGCGACGCGCTCGTAAAACTCAATGTGGCTGATATCGTCGAAGTTGACGATGGCGCCCAACTTGTCGGCAAGCTCAAAGTCTGCCGCCGGCGTGTCGTTGGACGAGAACATGATGTCATGGCCGGTGATGCCCAGCGAGCGGGCGATCATGAGCTCGGTATAGCTCGAGCAATCGCAGCCGCAGCCGTATTCGTTGAGAATTGAGATAAGGGCCGGGTTGGGGTTGGCCTTGACGGCAAAGTACTCCTTAAACCCCGGGTTCCACGCAAAGGCGTCGCGCACTTCTTGCATGTTGCGGCGGATACCCGCCTCGTCGTATAGATGAAACGGCGTGGGGAACTGCTCGACGATATGCTCGAGTGTCTCCTTGTCCACAAACGGCTGCTTGGCCGCATATGCCTCGTTGGGGGTCAATGCCATGTCCCGTAAACCTCGCTATCCAGACGGCGCCATCTGCGCATCGAATCCGCATAGCGTGGACCCAATGTCCGGATAGCGCTCCCGCATTGCTGCAGACAGTCCTGCGAGTGTTTCCCGCAGGCCCACCAGGCTGTTCGTGCCCGAAAAACCCAGTTCGGCGGGTTTCGCCTCCCCGCGGGGTCAAAGTCTGCCGACTCGCCCGCGGCTCTTCGTGCCCGCGCCTCTATCAAGTGGTAAAGACCCTACCACGTTGCACTTTACCAAACAAGAGTATTCGTATATAACGTTTAAAAAATGCAGC
>CATYHY010000113.1 GCA_958407085.1 uncultured Collinsella sp.
ACCTGTCCCCATTTCTCAGCCGGGGGCGGCACGTCACACGGCGCGCCGCCCCCGGTCTTTTTGTTTTTGGGCTGGTCGGGAGCCGTTTGTCTCGATCTGTAACATCTAGCCGAGTTTTTTGGTCCTAGCTGTTACAGATTGAGACGAACAGGATTGCTCTTTCCGAAGAATCTAAATCTGTAACACGTAGCCCGCTTTTGACCGTCTACCTGTTACAAATCGAGACAAACGGAGTAGGACCTAACCCCGTATGTCCCTAACAGTCGAGCGTTCGACCAGCGTACTCGGCACATGAATCGCCTCGATAGACGAGCTCTCTCCAATCGCCGCCTCAAACGCAAGCTTACCGACACCGCGCAAATCAAATCGCAGCGTCGTCAGCCGATTGTGAGGAACAAGTCCCTCGAGTGCGTCGTCGATACCAACCACGCTCACGTCGTCGGGCACGGACAGGCCCGCGTTCTCGAGCGCGGCGATAACGCCCAGCGCCATCTGGTCATTTGCCGCAAGCACGGCAGTCGGCGCCTGCGACCCGCCGGCAAGCACCTCGGCCGCAATCCGCTCGCCCATGGCGTACCCACTGTCCGCACTCCAATCGCCACGCAGCATCGGAGCGGCATCGACATGAGCACGACCCAGCGTATCGCGCCAACCGGCCTCACGAAAACGCGAGGAAATCGAGTTTTCCGGACCCGCCACAAACCGCATATTCGAGTGACCATGTTCCAGCAGATAATTGGTCAACAGCTCGCACGAACCATACTGGTCGGAGTCGATCGTCGTGCAGCGCGGATGCGCATACATGGACAGGATGACCGTTCGCACTCCCGGCTGGGGAACAAACTCCTCAAAATCGGGAGCCATGCGGTTCATGTTGAGAATCATGCCGTCGACGGGTCGCTCGACCATGCGGCGCGAGGCATCGGCAAGTGTATAGGGCTTGTCGCCGCCCATCTCGATCATAGTGACGGCAAAATCGTGCTCGCGCGCCGCTTGCATGATACCCTCGAGCGTCGCCAGGTTACCGACACGTGTGATGTTGTACATGCACAGGCCAATAGAACGATACGACCCGCCGCGCAACGCCGCTCCAGCAAAATTGGGACGAAAGCCCAGCTCTTCCATGGCGGCCAGCACACGCTTGCGCGTCTTTTCCGTCACGTTGGGCATACCGTTGACCACGCGAGACACAGTCTGGCGGCTCACGCCAGCGAGCGCCGCAACCTCTGCCGCGCTCGCCGAATGACCATTCCTTGTCTGCTGAGCCATGCCTTCCACGCTAACCTGCTTCCCAACTATTCCCCGCGCCCATGGCGCATCGTACATACATTGATAACGTGCTCATGATCCCCGAGCCATATACCACAACATGAAAACTTCTGTCAATCAAAACCGCTTACCGAACAAATACAACCGTTCGCGGCTGTTTGAAGTTGTTTTGTTTCTATACATCCCAGCCGGATGTTAACGTGCTCATTGTCAAATGTTCACGTGCTCATTTTGGTTCTAATCATTTTAAGATAGTGTTTATCGGGCTTTTTCACCGCTGAACGCTAACCAGGGAGCCTCCTGAGCGCAAACGCACAATATCGAACAGCGAGACGAGAGGGTGTATGCATATGTCTTTGCTAAACCGCGTACAGCAGCTGCCGAAGGGCTTTGTTTGGGGCGCCGCAACCGCCGCGTACCAAACGGAAGGTTCCACGAAGGTGGCAGGCAAGGGTAAGACCATGTGGGACGATTACCTTGTCGCCCAGGGTCGCTTTTTGCCCGACCCGGCCAGTGATTTCTACAACCGCTACGAGGAGGATATCCGCCTTTCTGCCGAGCATGGACTCAACGCCATCCGTGTGTCCATCGCCTGGACCCGCATCTTCCCCAACGGCGACGATGCCGAGCCCCTCGCCGAGGGCGTTAAGCACTACCACGAGCTGTTCGCCTGCTGCAAAAAGTATGGCGTCGAGCCCTATGTGTCCCTGCATCACTTTGACTCCCCCGCCGCCCTGTTCAACCAGGGCGACTGGCTCAACCGCAAGACCGTCGACGCCTATGTGCGCTATGCCGAGTTCTGCTTCCGCGAGTTCCGCGAGGTCAAGAATTGGTTCACCATCAACGAGCTCATCAGCCTCTCGCACTCCCAATACATCCAAGGCAACTTCCCGCCCAACCATCACTTTGATGTGACGAGCGGCATCCAGAGCCAGCACAACGAGCTCGTTGCCCACGCCCGCGCCGTCAACCTGTATAAGGATCTTGACGAGACCGAGCACCTGGGCGGACGCATTGGCATGGTCAACGTCCTGACGCCGGCATATCCTGCCACAGACTCGCCCGCCGACCAGCACGCCGCCGACCTGTACAACGCCTTCTACACCGACTTCATCATGGACGGCGCCTTCCTGGGTCACTACTCCGCGCGCACCCTCTCACTCATCAACGAGATTCTGCGTGCCAACAACGCCACGCTTACGGTTGAGGACAGCGACATGGAGGAGCTCGCCAAGGCGGCGCCCCGCAACGATATGTTCGGCCTCAACTACTATCAGTCGGCGTTTATCGCCGCCTACGATGGCGAGTCCACCAACAGCTTTAACGGCACCGGAGACAAGGGCACCTCGTGCTTTAAGTTTAAGGGCGTCGGGCAGCAGGTCGATATGCCGGGTATCCCCACCACCGACTGGGATTGGCTCATCTACCCGCAAGGCCTCTACGACACGCTCAAGCACATCAGCGCCACCTATCCCAACCTCCCCGTCATCTACATCACCGAAAACGGCCTGGGCCACAAGGACCCCGAGCCCGACGCAAACGGCATCGTCGCCGATCCCGAGCGCATCGACTTTGTCGACCAGCACATGGAGAAGGTGCTCCAGGCGCGTGCCGAGGGCGTCGACGTCCAGGGCTACTTTATCTGGAGCCTGCAGGACCAGTTCTCGTGGGCCAATGGCTATAACAAGCGCTACGGCCTGTTCTACATCGACTTCGACACGCAAAAACGCTACATCAAGCAGTCGGCACTCTGGTACAAGGAGCTCGCCGACACTATGGCGGACGCGCAGTAGCGCATCGCCTCGCTTTCCCCCGAGGGGGAGCGGCCCCATGCGATACAAACCCAGCCGCTCCCCTCTCTCCCCCTGGGACCGACCCCGCCTGCACCCGGGCTTTTAGCAAGCGGGAGACCATATAGGTTTTCAACGTCCATGCCATTAAGATTTCATGCAAAGAGGAGCGTGAACTATGGAATCGATCGTTAAGTTCTTGGAGAAAGGTCAGCCGTACTTCGACAAGGTCTCTAAGAACATCTACCTTCAGGCCATTAAAGACGGCTTTTTGGCAGCAATGCCCATCATCCTGTCTTCTTCTGTCTTCCTGCTTATTTCGACCCTGCCGGGCGTTGTCGCCACGGTCGGCGGCTTTACGCTGCCCGACTGGTGGAACGTCGACGTCGTGAACTTCTGCAACAAGGTTTACAACTTCACGATGGGCGTCGTGGGCATCATGGTCGCCGGCACCACCGCAAGCGCGCTGACCGGCTCCAAGAACCGCCGCATGCCTGCCGGCAAGGCCATCAACGCCACGAGCACCATGGTCGCCGCCATGTGCGCTATGCTCATCTTGGCCGTTACCCAGACGAGTGCCAAGATCGACGGCGCCGATGTCTCGGTGTTCTTTACCGACAACATGGGCACCAAGGGCCTGCTGAGCTCCTTTGTCGCCGCATTTGCCACGGTCAACATCTATGCCTTCTGCATTAAGCGAGACATCACCATCAAGCTGCCCAAAGAAGTCCCCGGCGCCATCGCCCAGAACTTCCGCGACATCTTCGCCTTCAGCTTCTCCATCCTGTTTGTCGCCGTCATCGACGTTATCTGCCGCACCTGCTTGGCCGTCCCGTTTGCCAACGTCATCTCCACGCTGGTGAGCCCGCTGTTCGCCGCTGCCGATTCCTACGCCGGCCTCGCCCTCATCTGGTTCATGATCCCGCTGTTCTGGTTCATGGGCATCCACGGCCCCTCGGTCGTTAAGCCTGCCCTCAACGCCGCGCTGTTTGGCAACATCACCACCAACCTCGCCACGCTGCAGGCCGGCGGTCACCCCGCCCTCGCCCTGACCGAGAACTTCGGTAACTACATCGGCGAACTCGGCGGCACCGGCGCCACGTTCATTGTCCCGATCATCTTCCTGCTCTTTATGCGCTCCAAGCAGCTCAAGGCCGTCGGCAAAGCCTCTGTCGTACCCGTGATGTTCGCCGTCAACGAGCCGCTGCTGTTCGCCGCGCCCATCATCCTCAACCCGTACTTCCTGATCCCGTTCCTGTTTGCCCCCGTGGCCAACGTCCTCATTGGTAAGTTCTTCATCGACTTTTTGGGCATGAACGGCTTTATCTATGCCATGCCGTGGGCACTCCCCGGACCGATCGGCACCTTCATCGACACCAACTTCCAGCCGATCTCTCTGGTCCTGGTTGTCGTCCTGCTGGTCGTTGACTTCTTGATCTACTACCCGTTCTGCAAGGCCTACGACAACGTCCTGTGCAAGCAGGAGGCCGAGACCCTGGCCGAAGAAGAGGCCGAGGAGACCAAGGCCGTCAAGACCGCTGCCGCCCCCGCCGTTGAGGCTCCTGTTGTCGAGACCGCTTCTGCCACTGAGGCCTCCGCAGCTCCGTCCGCCCTTAAGGGCAAGGATCTGAGGGTTCTGGTTCTGTGCGCTGGCGCCGGCACCTCTGCACTGCTCGCCAACGCGCTTAAGGAAGGCGCCGACGAGCTGGGCATCGACATTACCGCCAACGCCGGTGCCTACGGCAGCCACTACGCCATCATGGACCAGTACAACGTCATCGTCCTGGCTCCGCAGGTTCGCACCTATTACAACGAGATGAAGGCCGACACCGACCGCCTGGGCATCACGCTGCTGTCGCCCAAGGGCAAACAGTACATCGACCTCACTAAGGACCCCAAGGGTGCCGTCGCCTGGATCGAGGAAAACCTCGAGGCATAAGACGCTGACGCCACCTGCCGCTCGCAGAAAAAAAATGGCCCGTGCATCGATGCGTGATGCGCGGGCCATTTTGTTTAGACCGCACCCGTCCTCCTGTTCATCTCAATCTGTAACATCTAGCCGAGTTTT
>CATYHY010000114.1 GCA_958407085.1 uncultured Collinsella sp.
CGGTGACAGCGGGCGTGTAGACGCGGGCGAAGCGCGTGATGAAGTTCTCGGTGCGTGCCTTCTTTTCACTAGCGTTTTCTACGAGCTCCAGGACGCGCGCGACGGTGGACTCGCCAAAGGGCTTGGTGGTGCGCACGTGGAGGAGACCCGTCATGTTGATGCAGCCGCTGATGATATCGTCTCCAGTTTTGGCCGGGCGGGGGACCGACTCTCCGGTAAGGGCGGCGGTATCGAGCTGTGTCTCGCCCTCGACGATGACGCCGTCGATAGGCACGCGTTCACCGGGCTTGACCACGATCACGGTGCCGACGGCGATGTCATCGGGGAAGACCTGCTCGAGTGTGCCGTCGGGCTGCTCGACGTTAGCGTAGTCGGGCGCGATGTCCATCATGGCACTGATCGACTTGCGGCTCTTGCCCACGGCGTACGCCTGAAACAGCTCGCCGACCTGGTAGAACAGCATGACGGCGGCGCCTTCGGCCATGTGCGGGTCGGTATCGGGGAAGAGCACCATGGCAAACGCGCCGATGGTCGCGACGGCCATGAGGAAGCTCTCGTCGAAGGCCTTGCCGCGGCGGATGTTATTGAATGCCTTTTGCAGTACGTCGTAGCCGGCAATCAAAAACGGCACGAGGAACAGCACAAAGCTGGCGTAGATGTCGCCCGGGGTGCCGAATGCGGCGGTAAGGGTGCCGAACTCATCGAGGGCGTACACCACGGCAAAAATGCCCAGCGCTACCAGGATGCGGTTGCGCTTATGCTCGAGTGATTCTTTTTTCTTGCGCTTCTTCTTTTTCTTTTTGGGGTCGGCGGTGGCCATGACTCGTATCCTCCCATTTGAATGTATGAACATTCGCTCATATAATTTCGCGAGCAAAGGCCGCAGCAAGCGCGGCCTTGCAGGTTGGCGTAAACCTGGGCTAGAGAATAATCTCGCAGTCCGGCTCGGCGTCGGCGGTGAACTCCACAACGCGGTCGAGGACCTCGTCGAACTCGGCGTCATCGGCCTCGAGCGTCAACTTCTGGGTCATAAAGTTGACGGACACGGATTTGACGCCCTCGAGCTTGGCCAGCTCGTCCTGAAGCTCGCGCGCACAGTTGGCGCAGTCGATCTCATCGAGCTTAAACTGCTTTTTCATGGTGGGTTCCTTTCCCTGTATTTGCGGCTTGGGTGCAGGCCGCGCTGGTACCGTGGTTGGCTGCTATTCGCAGATGTGGCTCATGCCCTGGTTGAGCATGGTGTAGACGTGGTCGTCGGCGAGCGAGTAGAGGATATTGCGCCCGTCGCGCCGGAATTTAACCAGGTGCGACTGCTTGAGTGTGCGCAGCTGGTGCGACACCGCGGACTGCGAGGTCGCGGTCGCCTCGGCGATGTCGGCCACGCAGAGCTCGCGGCCCATGAGGGCGTAGAGGATCTTGATGCGCGTGGTGTCGCTGAAGACCTTGAACAGGTCGGCAAGGTCGTACAGCAGCTCCTCGTCGGGAAGGTCCTCGGGCGAGCAGGTGGTGGGGATCGCGGGTTCGGTGGCCTCGATGTCGGGTTTCGTTTCATCAACGCGGATGCTCATTGCAATATCCTTTCATATGAACATGCGCTCATATAATTTACTTTCGATTATATGAGTGTATGTTCATGTGTCAATGACGTTCAGGTAATTCGTTGCACAAAATGATGGGGAATAGTGGACGAGATCCCGGACTGAGCGGTTTTGATAGCCGATGCCGGGGTGGGTGCCCCTGAGCCGTGCAAAAAATGGAGTATTCTGCAACTATAGGGGGTCTGTTAATTTATTGCAGGTCATATAATGCAGTTCAAGAGTTATCTTAGGGTGTTAATCCGATGAGTTCTTCCTCAAATGTTGCCTAACGCTCTCACGCAAGAGTGATTTCGCTTCACATTTGGATCCACTCGAGGGTGATAGACACCCGACCCTGCTGAATACTCGCAATTTTGCACATCGCTAGGGTACCCACCTTGTTAGCCGGTCTAGCTTCCGGCCCCGAAGATCCTGCCCTCGGGCGCGAGGCTGCTTGTTTGAGCAAATGATGGGCTGTCGATTTTGACTGTTTGCATGTCATCGATTGCCGGCGCTTCGTTAATCGTTGGATCATCCAACGTAGTGCCTTCGAGCATTGCTTTTTCGAGGTCGATTCGTTGACGATCTTCGGAATCCTGGCGAAGCTGCTTCTGAATTCGCTTTTTCTCTTCTATAAACCTTCTGAGCACAAACTGTCTCAGGTCCTCTTGCATGATTTGAAAGTCTTTTGGCAGACGCGAGGGGCGTACGCCCTCTTTCCGCTGGATTGCTTCCATGACCCTAACGAAAGAGCTGGCATGCATAAAGGAATAACGACTGACGGTGATGATTCCGTACCCCATGGACGCAAGTGCATTCTTGCGCTCCTCATCGATGGCGCGGTCTTCTTACGCGTCATGATAAAAACCGTTGTATTCAATGTCTGTGCGAGATTTCTTTAGATACGCATCCATAAAGAACTTTTTGCGTCTCGTGAGATTCTTTGCGGCAGCGGTGACCTGTACCTCGTAATCGGTCTCAATTCCCTTAATACCAAGCCCTCCTTCGCTTTTGGGCAGCGTTAGAATCATGACAAAGGCTGTTTCCATAGGAGACCGGCATCCGTCGCGTACACATTGGATCGCCTTTCGGGCAAGGGCCAAACCGTCGCATCTGGTAATGGAATTAAAGAACTGCTTTAACCTCTCGGTCGAGGTGAGCGCGAAACGCTCGGTATAGGAGGTGGAAGAGTCGGTTCCAAGGGAATAAGCGCCGCACAGTTCAAAGTAGTACTCCACTAGTTCGCGAAAAGAAAGATAGGTGGCGGCCTGAAGTGCGCAAAGCTCAACGCCAACAATGAAGATGCCATCTTTGATCTCTATAAAGCGTGAGTTTGAGAATCGTTTTGAAGAAACGTGGCACTGACAGTTCATTGTATAGCGCGCATTCCTGCGATCAAACACCATCACCTCGAGGGAATCATTTGCGTCGAGGGAAACATCATTTTTGGTGAGCCATTCTGTGGCTGCGTCAAGGAGCGTTCCGGTGGGACATGATCCGTAAATCGCGGCAGGACTACAGGACTCGATGCCTTTCGCAGACACCGAATGCGCGGCCTGGTAGACCGCTTTTGCAGTGGTATGTGACAATACGATACTCATGATATATATCGTGTCAGCTAATGCCGTGTTGACGGCGCTGAGTGGAAAAGCCGTTTTAGAGGTCTAACCAAATGCTGTCCAAAAGCTTGACGCAATTATGAGTTGGTATGCCCTAAATAAAAGTTTTCGCAGCTTAGCTATAGCATATAAATACTCAATTGCCGCACATTTGATAGTGATGCATCACCATCCGACAACGAATTACGTGTCGGGAATTGGCCGAAATCGTTCGCAATGAGTGTTCAGAATTTGTGATGGCAAATCTATCTGTGGAACGTAGGGCGGCCCCGCTGCGGGGTTTCCCGCTGCGAGACCGCTCGTGATCTACGCCGGGGTTTGTCGCAGGCGTTTCTACTTGGCGAATAGGTTCTTGAGGTTGAACTCGGCCTGAACCGTGCGGAGCATGAGGTCGGTGTCGTCGAGGCCCAGGTGCTGCTCGTTGGCGTCGGCGGCGAGGGTGCCGCGGCGGCGGGCCCAGTTCTCGAGCGCGGCGGGCGCGGACTCGCGGGGGAGCGAGCGGACGTCGGCATCCAGGCTGCGGCAGATCTGGCGCGAGTCGATGACGATAATCTTGCCGGCGCGGCGTGCCTCGGCGTAACCGTCCAGGTGGATCTTGAACCAACTGTCTTCGAACGCGGCGTTATGCGCCATGTACGGGTACTTCTTCATAAGTTTGAGCAGCTGCTTCTGCAGTTCCTTGTTCTCGCGGAATGGTTTTTTGCCGTCGATGTCGTCCCAGGTAATGTGATGGATGTTCGATAGCGGCACATCCTCGCCGCGGTAGATGTCGGGCAGGCCGCAGTAGTGTGCCTCGGCGTCATGCGGGACGGCGTCGCTGGTGAGCTCCATGATCTCCCAGCCCACGTTGATGATATAGCCGCGCTCGGGTGCACGGCCGGTGGTCTCGATGTCGATACCGAGCACGGTGCCCTGGATGGGCTTGCGGGCGTAGGCCACGCCGAGCGCGTCGCGGTCGCCGCGGATTTCGCGCATAACGGACGCGGCGGTGCGCTTTTGCATCTTGCCGATGGCGGCGCAGGTGTCGGCATCGGACAGGCCGCGCGAAAGCGTCGCGGGCGTCACGTTGCGCAGGCGCGCCTCGCCAATCTGGTCGCACAGGTCGCGGTTGCGGTCAGCCAGGTCGCGCACGGTGGCAAAGTCGAAGCTGGGGTCGCCCTCGGCGGTAAAGTACTCGGTTTCGAGCACCTTAAGGGCCTCCTCGCCCTTCTGGCGCTCGGACTCCATGGCGCCGTGATCGCCATAGATAAACATGGGAATAAACGGCTGGCGCTCGTATTCGAGTGCTTGTGAAACGTTCATATAACTGCTCCTTGGACGGGCCGTGTCGCGCGGCTCGGTGGCATTGAGTTATGGCGAGATGATAGTTTACCATGGGCAACTATTGGCATCGCGCCTAGGACAACTACAATACCCTAGTTGACCGCTAGGACTTTTACAATGCTGCCGAAAGACACGAAAGGTTCCATCCGTCATGGATTTACTGATTGATATTCTGCTCGACGCCGGCAAGGACACGCTCTCGCTGGCGCCGTTTTTGTTGGTGACGTATCTTGCTCTCGAGACACTTGAGCACGTTGCGGGCGACCGCGTTAACGGGGCCATCAAGCGCGCCGGTGCCGCGGGCCCCGTGGTTGGCTCGTTGCTGGGCATGGTGCCGCAGTGCGGCTTTTCGGCAATGGCGGCCACGCTGTATGCCGGTCGTGTCGTGACCTTGGGCACGTTGGTGGCGGTGTTCCTTTCGACCTCCGATGAGATGCTGCCGCTGTTGCTCGCCGAGCAGGTGCCCGTGCAGACCATGGCGATGCTTTTGGCTTCGAAGGCACTGATCGCGCTGATCACGGGCTTTATCGTGGACGCCGCCATTCGCGGCCTGCGTCGTAATGCCCGCGCGCATGCGGCGATTCGCCGTACCGTGCTGGGGACCGCTG